>DAIMFY010000149.1:0-5806 GCA_036724295.1 Gemmatimonadales bacterium
GATGGGCGGGATGGGCGGGATGGGCGGGATGGGCGGGATGGGCGGGATGGGCGGGATGGGCGGGCCCAAAGCTCACCTTATCGTCATCCCAATGAAAGTCGGGGTGACGGCAGTGGTATGGCCCCGCCAATCTTGACCGGTGAGCCCTCATCGTCATTCCCGCGAAAGCAGGAATGACGATGAGACAAGAACCTGTCCGCATCTCCCGCTCATCCGCTCGTCCCTCAGCATGCCAGTCGCGGACCTGGAATCGGGTATGTTGGACGAGATACAAGGGAAGAGGGTCGAGGGACGATTCTCTCGTCTTTCGCCGTTCGTCTCTCGCCCCTCGCCCCTCGCCCCTCGACCCTCGACCCTCGACTCCCACATGCCCAGCCTGCTCATCCCATTACTCGCGCTTCTTGCCGCTGCCCCTGGACCACTCGACCCCGCTCCCGCCTGCTCCGCCCCCGCCTACCACCAGTTCGATTTCTGGATCGGCGACTGGGATACCTACGACATGGCCAATCCCGATTCGGTCGTGGCGCGAAACCATGTGACACCAATGCTCGCTGGCTGCGCGCTGCGCGAGGTCTACCAGCAGAACGACGGGCTGCGGGGAGAGAGCTTCAGCGCATGGGATGCGGGTCGTGGCCTCTGGCACCAGAGCTGGGTGACCAACGGCGGGACGGTGCTGCTGCTGGATGGCGGCGTGAAGGACGGCAGGATGGTGCTCACCGCAACAGAGCGTCACGAGGATGGCTCGATGTCGCTGCTCCGCGGCACCTGGTGGCAGGATGGCAGGAACGTCCGGGAGAAAGCCGAGCGGTCAAGCGACGGCGGGAAGACGTGGACCACGGCGTTCGACATCGTATTCCGGCCGCATGTCGATTAGGTGGCATCTCGTTCGACGAACAGGTAGAAGCGGTTGTTACCGAATCCTGACCTGTCATCCGAAGGAGACGTTTCCATGTCGAACACCGATCAGAAGCCCTCGCGCGCGGCCAATGCCGCCCTCTGGACCGTTCAAGGCCTGCTTGCTGCCCTCTTCCTGTTCGCGGGCGCGATGAAGTTCATCACGCCGGTCGCGGCAATGACCCAACAGGTGCCCGTATCGGGCGCGTTCCTCCACTTCATCGGCATCATGGAAGTGCTCGGCGCGGCGGGGCTCATCCTGCCGGGACTCCTGCGCATCCGGCCCGAGCTCACGCCCATCGCTGCGGCGGGCCTGGTAATCATCATGAGCGGCGCCGTGGGTATCAGCCTGGTCACGGGCACGGCAGCGCAGGCGCTGATGCCTGGCGTGGTGGGGATTATTGCGACAGGCGTTGCGATCGCGCGGTGGCGCATCCTGGACACGACAGACCTGCTGGCTGGCGCTCCCACCCGCGCGCCGTTTGATTCGGAATGTGTACGCGCATGAAACTGACAACCCTGATGCCGCCGCAGATGCAGCGTGGATGCGTCGCGCATCCGAACTGGCCGAGCGGGCTCGCGCGGCTGGCAACACTGCTGTCGGCGCGCTGATCGTCCTGGACGGGAAGATCCTTGCAGAGGCTGAGGAGGAAACACCCGTCGGCCCGCGCCCCTTTGCACACGCGGAGCTGCTGGCCGTGGAAGCGGTTTTCACGGAGTTCCGCGGGGCGCTTCAAAACGCCACGCTCTACTCCACCGCCGAACCCTGCGTCCTCTGCGCCTTTGCCATCCGGGAGGCCCAGATCGGCCGGGTGGTGATCGGACGCGAAGCGGGTGAAATCGGCGGGGTGCGGTCCCGGTTCCCGCTGCTCACTGCCGACTGGGTTCCGCGCTGGGGTGAGCCGCCGGAGATCGTATGGTGGCGGGGATAGCTGACGCCGGTCGAGGGTCGAGGGTCAAGAATCAGGCAGCGAGTGTAACTTACGACTTATGACTCACGACGTATGACTCAAGCCCCTCGACCCTCGACTCTCGACCCGCCTCCCATGACCCAAGACCCTCTCTGGACCACCGTTGACACCTACATAGACGAGCACCTGGTGCGCGCGGAGCCCGCCATCAGCGACGCCCTCGGTGCCAGCGAGGCGGCCGGGTTGCCCACCATCGCGGTCACCCCCGCCCAGGGCAAGATGCTCTCGATCCTCGTCCGCGCCATGCGGGCCAAGCGGGTGCTGGAGATAGGCACCCTGGGCGGCTACAGCACCATCTGGCTTGCTGTCGGGTTGCCGGCTGGCGGCAGGGTGCTGTCGCTCGAGCTCGATCCGACCCACGCCGCCGTCGCACGAAAGAACCTGGAGCACGCTGGCGTGGCCGGTCATGTCGAGATCAAGGTCGGCCCTGCGGCCGACGCACTTCGGAAGCTCGCCAACGACGATGCACCGCCCTTCGACTTCGTGTTCATCGACGCCGACAAGACCGGCTATCCCGACTATCTCCGGCTTACGCTGCCCCTGCTGCGCAAGGGCAGCATGATCGTGGCCGACAACGTGGTGCGTGAGGGCGCCGTCGCCGATGACACCAGCACCGACGCCAATGTGCGCGCCGTGCGGAAATTCCATGATCTCATCGCGAAGGACCAGCACCTCGATGCTACCACCCTCCAGACGGTGGGCGCCAAGGGCTACGACGGCTTTACCATGGTCCTGGTCCGATGAGCCCGGACGACGCGGTCCGCGTCTTCGCCGAGCTGCACAAATCCGGCTGCTTCGTACTCCCCAATCCGTGGGACCTTGGCAGCGCTCGCCTGCTCGAACGTCTCGGCTTCCCTGCCCTCGCCACCACCAGCTCCGGCTTTGCCTGGTCCCGTGGCCGGGCCGACAATCACGTTACCCTGGATGACGTGCTCCTCCACCTTCGGGAGATGGCCGCCGCCGTGGATGTGCCCGTCAACGCGGACTTCGAGGGTGGCTTTGCGGTGGAACCATCCGACGTCGCCAAGAACGTGCTCCTCGCGTCCGATACCGGCATCGCCGGCCTCTCGATCGAAGATTCGACCGGCGATATCGCCAAGCCGCTGTTCGAGTTCGATCTGGCCCTGGAGCGTGTGCGCGCTGCGCGCCGGGCGCTGAACGAAAGTGAAACCGGCGTCCTGCTGACGGCGCGAACCGAGGGCTTCATCGCGGGGAAGCCGGACCTGGACGAGACGATCCGGCGTCTCACCGCCTTCGCGGAAGCTGGCGCCGATTGTCTCTACGCGCCTGGCATCCGGGGGATGGACCAGATCGCCGAGGTGGTGAAGGCCGTGGCGCCGAAGCCAGTAAACGTGCTGGTGAGCAGCGACTTCACCACTGTGCAGGCGCTGGCTGACCTCGGCGTCCGACGGATCAGCGTTGGCGGCGCACTCGCGCGCGTGGCCTGGGCCGCATTCATGGACGCCGCAACAGAAATGGCGACGCATGGCACCTTCACTCGGCTCGCAGGCGTGATCTCGGGCGCGGCTCTCAACGACGCGATGGGTCGTGAGGGATGAGGGCTCCGCAAAGGCGCACACGAAAACGCGAAAGCACGAAAGGTCGTGTATCACAGAGTCGTACCTCACCAACGTGATACGGAGGCGCCTCCTGTTTCGTGTTTTCGTGCTTTCGTGTGAAATCACCGAGCGCAACTTTACGCGGGGGACACAATAGTGCGAGGGAATTATCGGATGAGGAGGCTGCCACACCACTTTGCACCGTGGGTTGCCCTGCTCGCGTTGTCCTGCAGCCAGCGGGCGGACATTCATCAACCTCCTGCCTGGACCGATCCGTCTCCCCATCGCGTCAGCATGGTCACCGTCGCGCCCGATGTGCGGCTGGAGGTGCTCGACTGGGGCGGCAGCGGGCCGCCGCTGGTTTTTCTCTCCGGCCTGCAGGATGTGGCGCACGGCTTCGACGACTTCGCGCCGAGATTCACCGATCATTTTCATGTCATCGCGTTCACGAGGCGGGGCTATGGGGCATCGAGCCAGCCGGCTTCGGGATATGATCTCGACAGCCGCGTGGCAGACCTGCACGCGGTGCTCGACTCGTTGCATCTCACGAAGGTGTTCCTGGTGGGCCATTCCATCGCCGGTGATGAGCTGACTGCGTTTGCCGGCAGGTATCCCGATCGGGTGGCCGGACTTGTCTACCTCGACGCGGCTTACGATCACAGTGGCATCGCTCCGATGCTCGGACGCACCCCGCCGCCGGCCATCCCGATGCAGCCCGCGGACTCCGTGTCCCCCGCGGCAGTGGATGCCTACCTCAACCGCACTTGGGGGATGATGGTGCCCGAGGCGCAACTCCGGGCCATCGGGAGATACGGACCAACCGGTCACCTTGTGGCTGATGTAACGCCGGCAACCATCGACTCCGGCATGCTCGCCGGGTGCGGACATCCGGATTACACCAGGGTGCATGCCCCGGCGCTCGCCATCTACGCCGTCATAGACTCCATGCCCGGCGTGTTTGCCAGCGCTGCGACGTTCGATTCCGCAACGACCGCGCAGGCGCGACAGTTCACGTCGGCGCTGCAGCAGCTTGGCGCTCAGGAGCGTGCCCGCTACCGCCGGGAGATGCCAGCCGGACAGGTCCTCGAGATCCACGGCGCCAACCACTATGTCTTCTATTCCAATGAGGCGGAGGTGGAGGGGGCGATCAAGGAGTTCCTCTTGGGGGTTGGGATCGGTGTCTAGGGGTTAGGGGTTAGGGGTTAGGGATTAGAGGTTAGGGCGATTAGACGATAATTGGTCCTCGCGCCCTAGCCCCTAACCCCTAGCCCCTAACCTTTGGTCCCTAGCAAAAATCCCCGGCCGAATGCAAGATCATCCCAACCCCCAACTCGAGGCCCCACCATGCGTCCCTCCCTCTCCATCGCAGTCCTGCTGGTTGGCATGTTGGCAGCTCAACCGCTCGCTGCCCAGTCGTCGAATCCTGTGGCCGAAGCGTTCCGGAACAATGCCAGCCGCACCGGCAAGAATCTCGTGGCCGCGCTGGAGGCGATGCCGGCCGACAAGTTCGGCTACAAGCCGACGCCAGCGCAGATGAGCGTGGGGCAGATCGCCAACCATCTCGCCGAGGGTAACGATTTTCTCTGCGGCACGATCGGCGGCATGAAAGCGCCCAAGCGCGCGGCAGTGGCCGACACGGCCAGCAAGGATTCACTGATGGCGCTGGTCAAGGAAACCTTTGCTTTCTGCGATCAGTCGCTCGCCAAGCTGGACGACAGCAAGCTCGCGGAGGAACTGCCCTTCTTCGGCGGCAAGAAATGGACTCGCGCGGCCATCATGACGCTCACCACCGCGGACTGGGCCGATCACTACAGCCAGCTCGCCAACTACCTGCGGCTGAACAACCTGCTGCCGCCGACGGCGAATCAGAAAGAGGAATAGTCGTCGGTCGTCGGTCTTCAGTCTTCCGTCGCCGTCAGATCCTTCGCTGCGATCACGGTGACAGGCCCGCGAACCTCGGACGACCGATGACTGAAGACCGACGACATCCACCTGCACCCATGTCCCCCCTCACCTCCCCCAGCCGCACCGCGTGGATGGTCGCGCAGCGGCGCGCCGCGCACCAGCTCATGGACCGGCCGCCGGTGTTCACCGATCCGCTGGGGCTCCGTATCCTGGGACGGGAGACCGCTGCGGAGCTGGAGCGCGATCCGCAGTACCATGCGCACCGCATTTCAGATCGCTATCTGCGCGCCTTCCTGGCCGCCCGGAGCCGCATCGCCGAGGACACGCTCGCCGACCTCGTCAGCCAGGGATTGCGACAGTATGTGATCCTCGGCGCAGGACTCGACACCTTTGCATATCGGAATCCCTGGCCCGGGCTCCGCGTCTGGGAAGTGGATCATCCCGCCACACAGGGCTGGAAACGCGAGCGGCTGGCCA
>DAIMFY010000150.1:0-5790 GCA_036724295.1 Gemmatimonadales bacterium
CGACGACCACCCAGTTGTCGGCGGCGGACGCACGTGACTACAGCCTGAGTGCCTCGCCTGATGGCAGACATATCGCGTTCTGGCGTCCGGGGAGCGGGGGAAGCCAGCTCTGGCTGGCTGATGCCGGATTGCGGAACGCGCGCCAGGTGAACGTCAGCTCGCTGAGTGCCACTCCCGCTGTGTGGGCGGGCGACAGCCGGCGGCTCACCGTACCAGCGTCGAACCACTCGCTGTCCGACGTGGCCGTGGTGGACGTGGCGACCGACTCGGTGACGTTCCTGACGGACTCCCCCGCCTGGAAGACGCCAGTCCAGTTCCATCCCGACGGCGACCGGGTCGTGTTTATCGGCTTTGCCACCGGCGGCACGGTGAGCCTGTTCACGGTCTCGCAGCGGACGAGGGCCGTCACGCCACTGCTGACCGTAAGCGGCCTGCCCGTAGTCGGCGTCGTCTCGCCGGACGGCGCGCACATTGCGTATTACGTAGACGGCAGAAACGGCACCACGCTCTGGATGAGCGACTCCACCGGCGGCGAGCGGCGGCAGTTGACCACGGATGGTTATGAATTCCTGTCCAACGTCGCGGATCGCGGCGTCTGGTCTCCCGACGGCAAGCAGTTCCTGTACCTGTCCAGTCGGACTGGCAAGAGCGACATCTGGGTTGCTTCCCTCGACGGCACCACCCGCCAGCTCACCAGCGATATCAACAACGACTATGGCCCGGTCTGGTCGCCCGATGGGAGCAGGGTGGCGTTCATCTCCGAACGCGGCCGGCAGCGCGACGTCTGGGTCGTTGCAGCTGCCGGTGGGGAAGCGGCCCGGGTGACCGATGATGCGCTCGAGGAATCGTATCCGACATGGGTCGACGATTCGACGCTTGCGTACACGGCGGCAAGCTCGCCGGGGTCGTACTGGCGCCGGGCCCTGGGAGACACGGCCGAGGTCCGCATCCTGCCGGACTCTCTGGACGTCGGCGGCTTCTGGGAATCACCCGATCGCCAGTGGATGGCCATCCAGATTTCTCATGGCGGCGGTACCGATCTCGCGCTGGCGCGGCCTGACGGCAGCGGGCTCAGAATCCTCTCCCGCAACGCCTACCATGGAAGCCTCCTCTGGAACCGAGCGAGCACCAGGCTCGCCTGGGCATCGGACCAGGGCGGAAGCATGGACGTCTATATCGCCGATGTCGCCGGCGACACCGCTCCCGTGCGAACGGAGAGCTGGCCAAGCTTCGACGTACCAGGGTACTGGAGCGACGACGGCAGTCTCGTGATCATCTCCTCCCGGAGCGGCGGGCTCGGCGACCTGTGGCGCATTCCCCTGGCCGGGGGAGACACCACCCAGCTCAGCCACCTTGGTTCGGTGCTTAACGCCACGACCTATGTTGCCGGCGGGCGCTCGCATGTCCTGGTGCAGATCTCCGAGCACGCTACCGGTGAGATGGCGCTCGCCGAGTGGCAGCCAGGCGACAAGCTGCGCACGATCATTTCCGGCAACCCGGATATGCCGCCCGAGCCCGTGGGCGGCCTGCTTGCCGTCATGCTCCCCGGCGCCGGACAGCCCGTGCTCAAGGTGCTCCGCCCGGATGGATCGGTCGTCCACAGCCTGGAAGTGCCCGACGTGCGGGCATTCTCGACCGATGACCGGCAGCTCATCTTCAATACGCGGACCAACGGCCAGCTTGACCTCGACCTGCTCGACGTGGTTACAGGAAAGACCACACCCCTGACCCGGACACCGGAGGACGAAACCTCCGCGATGTTCACGGCGCAGGGTGACTCGATCGTATACCGGCGGGCACGGATCACCAGCGTGGTGATGCGGGCCGGCATCGAGCGGCTGCTGGGCGCTGGAGGCTGAAGGTTACGAAACACTGACGGGTCACGACGCACCAGCGGTACCGGATCGCGCTGTCCTGGATGGGCTGGCCGTCAGCGCGCCCGCCAGTGCGATACGGCAACTTCAGCAACCTGCCGTGAACTCCGATCGTAGCCACCGTGCCAGTGTTCATCATGAGCGCTGCCGTGCCGTCACGCGGCCCAGCCCCGATCGCGCTCGATCGACGTATGGCGTGAGTTCGGGGTCGGCTCGTCGCCAGGCGTCGAGCACGAATTGAAAATCTCGCCGAGCCGCTTCGCGATCCCGCAGTTGCTCGGCTAGTTCCGCCCGCTCCAGTCTGGCGAGCACCGAAATGATGCCGGGGCTTTTCGCCAGCAGGCTGTCCAGGACGGCGGCGGCAGGGCGGGGCTCCCCGCGTGCACGCAGGGCGATCGCATGGGTGAGACTGCGGTCTTTGCACGGATGTGGGTCGATGACCCAGGGGCAGTCAGGCATCCCCTCGAAATGAGACAGAGCCGCGGCAGTGTCACCTCGGCTCAGCGCAAGGTACGCCTGGGATATGACTGCCAGATAGTTGGTCCGGGCTTGCTCCTCAGAAGTACGAGCGCGCTGGGCGGCTTGCCGCATGCGCAGGCCGAAGAGCTGGATGGCGGCGGTATCGCGCCGCGCAGACCACCATGGAAGGCCCAGCACCGCCCGGGTGCCGGTGATGGCGGCTGGCATCCCCGGCCGAAGTGAGAGCGCATACGCGCTCTCGGCTTCCGCGACGGGGATGACGCCGAGCAGCGCCAGATAGGGAAAGGGATCGCGAGCCCAGGAGAAGGGCGAAGCTTTTGGCTCCGCGATCAGGCGACGGTCGACGTCGATCGCTTCCCGGAGATGCCCGCGCGCCAGGAGAGCGAACGCGAGCAGCTGGTGCCGCAAAAGCGAATCTGCGAACCAGTCGCCACTCGCTTCGGGGATAGTACGTTCGTCCAGCTTACGCAGCATTGTGACAGCGGTCTCGGCTGAGTCGGGAATGATCAGGAAGTACTCGTGACCCAGGCGGAGGAGGCTCACGGGAGGCGCGGAGGCAAGCGCGGACGCGAGATCCGTGTCCTGCCCTCCAGTGCTGTCCAGCAGGAGTCGACTGGCGAGCTTCGCGGTCAACGTTCCGGTGGTCGTTGCCGGAAGGACGCGGAAGGCGGAGGCGTACCGGCGGGCTTCGTCGATCCCGCGGTATCGAATCACGAGCTGCAGCACGTGTTCCCACGGCGGGACGAAGCTCGAATCCAGCGCGACGGAGCGATCAAAGGCGCTCAGCGCTCCGGGCTCATCTTGCCCGAAGCCAGGTGGAGCATGCATGAGCCTCTCGCCGAGTTCAAACCATGCTTCCGGATCCCGGGGATAAGTCCGCACCAGCTGATTCAGGCGGCTGAAGGTGAGCTGGAACAGGTCGGGCCTCGGGACACCGCTGTCCATCGCCAAGCCCGCGCTCTGAAACGCCGAGTCGCCAGCAATGATGAGGCTGTCCCTCTCGCCCAGGCCTCGATTATGCACGTGCGCTCGAGCGAAATAGGTGTCATAGCTGGCATAGGCGGCGGCGGTCGCTGGGCTCCAGCCGAGCACCTCTCCCATCCGGTAGTACGCGAACGCAAGCGCGCTGTCCCGCTCGATCGCTTCTGCATAGGCCGCCAGCGCGGAGTCGAATTGAACTCGGCGATAGAACTGCTCACCCCGGAGGAAGGCCTTGAGTGCCGGGAGGGGTGCGGATCCGATCGTGCTCCGGCGCACCGCCGCCACCGGCCGGTCACGTGACAGTGTGCGCAGGAGCCCGATCCCCAGCGAATCCACCAGTGCACCGACACGATTCTCCGGGCCGCTCACGGCGACTTCTCCAAGTACGGACGCACCGGCGATGTCAAGCAGCACCGCGCGAATGTCCACCGAGTCCAGGCCCAGGCGGCTCAGGTTGCCGGTGACGGCGAGCCCGGCACCGACCCGTCGTGCCACCGCTGTTGCGGACGCGCGATCCGATCGACCCTTCCAGCCCGCAATCACCAGCGACGGGGCAACGCTCCGCAGCTCCCCGGCACCATCGAGCGTGCGCGAGAGGAAATCGACGACGCCCTCGCTCCAGACGGCGAGTGCCGGATCGCTGACGTCGAATGGAACGACCGCAAGCAGGTTCGGCTCGAGTGGTGTCGCGGCCTTGCGCCAGGGCCGGAGGATTCCCAGGGCAGCGGTCAGCAGGAGCAGCAGGACCGCGCCGGCCCCGAGCCATCGCATGCGACGTGCGTGGGTGGCTGGAGTGCGCTGGGCCGGCGCTTCATGGGTGCCGCCCAGCGCATCGCTGAAGTCGTCCGCCGTGGAAAACCGGTCGGCGGGCGCCTTCGCCAGGGCGCGCGTAACGGCACGGTCCACCCGCTCCGGCACCGTCTCGCGGAAGACACGCACCGACGGAACAGGAAAGGCCATCCGCTTGGCGATGATCGCCTGCGCCGTGGGCCCGGAGTAGGGCGCATCCCCGGCGAGCATCTCGAACAGGACGCACCCGAGCGAGTAGACGTCGCTGCGAGCATCCACTGGTGCATCGGCCAGCGATTGCTCCGGGCTCATATAGCGCGGGGTCCCGATCGCGAGGCCTGTCGCGGTGAGCTTCTCGCCGCCCGCTTCATCGAGGGCCTTCGCGATGCCGAAGTCGGTCACCACCGCGTGCCCGGAATCGAGCAGGATATTGTCGGGCTTGATGTCACGGTGCACGACGCCACGACTGTGCGCGTAGCTCAAGGCTTCCGTGACCTCGCGCGTGAGACGAAGTGCTTCGGCTACCGGAAGCTGGGTCTCGCGATCGAGTCGGGCCCGAAGTGATTCGCCTTCCACGTACGGCATGACGTAGTAGGGCAGGTCGACGGTCAACGGCCCACGGTCGACACCGAGGTCATCGGTGCCGGCCACTGACTGTTGATCGCCGACCCGTACCAATCCCGAATCGAACAGTGGCAGGATATTCGGGTGATGCAGCTGGGCCGTGGTCACGATTTCCCGAAGGAACCGCTCGGCGCCGATGACAGCGGCCAGCTCCGGCCTGAGCAACTTGAGCGCCACCTTCCGGTGGTGCTTCAGGTCCTCGGCGAGATACACAGTCGCCATGCCGCCGGCGCCCAGCTCGCGCTCGATGCGGTAGCGGCCGGCCAGCGCCCGGCTCAACTGCTCGGGAAGGGTGGTCATGGGGTACTTTAGAGATACGTTCGCGGTGCAGGGCGTCAAGAAGGGCATGAGGCGTGGGGCTTGGGCCTCATGCCTCACGCCCCACGCCTCATGCCCCATGCCCCACGCCTAAGCTTCGTCCCTCAGTCGAGGCTCCCATGCTCGCAAACTGGATCACGCTGTCGCGCCTGCCGCTGCTGCTGGCGATCATCCTGATCATCTACTTCGGGTCGCCGGTCCTCCAGCTGGCCGGAGTGGTGCTGCTGTTCATCGGGGTGATGCTTGACACGGTGGACGGTGTCGTCGCCCGGCGACGCAAGGAAACCAGCCTCTTCGGCAGTGTGCTCGATATTGCCGCCGATCGGACTTATGAACTGGTGCTCTGGGTGGTGTTTGCGGAGCTGGGAATGATCTCCGCAGCGGTCCCGCTCATCGTGATCGCGCGGACAACGATTACCGACGCCTTCCGGAGCATCGGGGTGGGCAAGGGGATCCCGCCGTTCGCCCAGCACAAGACACCGCTGGGGCGCTTCCTGGTCGGCTCACCGTTCATGCGCACCGGCTACGCCGTGACCAAGGTGACTGCGTTCTGCGGCCTGGCGCTCACCCGCGCGCTGGCGGGCATGGGCCAGCCAACTGACACATTGCTCAGGATCTTTCAGTGGGTGGCCTGGCTGGCCGTCTTCTTCTGTGTGTTCCGGGGATTGCCGGTGATTGTGAGGACGTTGAAGGATTACTGGGGGAGGACGGCAGAGGGGTGAGG
>DAIMFY010000151.1:0-5706 GCA_036724295.1 Gemmatimonadales bacterium
CCGGCTTGGACGGCTCGGGCCTGGCGCACGCCGGCGCATGGCCGACGTTGCAGGCCTTCTTCCGGAGCCGGCCGGCCAGCTGGGGATCGCGGTACACGCCGACGCCCTGGTCGTGCATGTCCGCGAGCCGGGCGCACGCAGCGCCGATGTCGTCCTCGCAGAGGTTGCGGTAGAGCCCCGCGGCCGACTCGAAGTTCTGCGGGGTCCCGCGTCCCCGCTCCATGGACACCGCCCACTCGAGGCAGCCGTCGTACTCGTCGTGGTCGCAGGCCTGCTCGAAGAGCGCGGTGGCCAGCGAGTCGTTCCGGGCGACGCCGGAGCCAGCGGCGTGCAGGCGGCCCAGGCCGACGCAGCCCGCCGGCACCGAGTCGCCGCAGGAGCGCTGGAAGAGGGTGGCCGCGCGAGCGACGTCCAGCGCCACGCCCCGGCCCTCCGCGTGGAGCGCGCCGAGCCGGGCGCAGGCGGTGGTCTGGCCCGAGTCGCAGGCCTCGCCGAAGAGCGCCGCGGCGCGGACCGGATCGGCCGGCACGCCGGCGCCCTTCAGGTGGAGGTCGCCGAGTGCGGTGCAGCCGTCCATCGCCTTCCGGTCGCAGGCTTGGCGAAAGAGGGCCAGCGCCCGGGCCGAGTCAGGCTTCTCCCGCTCGCTCCCGCGCTGGAGCATGGCGCCGAGACTGGCGCAGCTCTCGCCGACGCCGGCGCTGCAGGCACGGTCGAAGAGGCCTGCTGCCCTCGGCTCGTCGCGCAGGACGTACTCGCCCCGGCTGAGGCGGCCGCCGAGCGAGTCGCAGGCCGTGGCGCTGCCGGACTCGCATGCGGCGTCCAGCCGCTTGGCCACGGCGTTGCCGGGGTGGCAGCCGCCGAGCGCGATGGCGGCCAGCAGCAGGTGGAACCCTGATCGCATGTGGGCGCCGGCGTTGGACTTAATGAGAAGGGCCGGCGGAGCGCCGGCCCGTGTTACAGATTGTTACGTAGGGGAGGAGGGGGAAGTTTCGCGACGGGACCGGGATCGCATGGTTCGGCCTGTCGGCTGCAAGCGGTGATCAGCTGCGCGCCGCGAAAGGTCAATCGCGCAGAGCCGCGAGCACCGCATCGGCCGTGACCCCGTGATGAGCCAGGATCTGGCCTCCAGCGCCCGATTCCTGCACCAGGCCCACGAGCAGGTCTTCTGCGCCAAGCACGGACTCGCCGCGGGCCAGCGCGCTCTCCCGTGCCAGGGCATAGACGTGTTGCGCCCGCGTCGTGAACGGGCGGCTCCGCTCGCTCGCGGCGCTGGGCGCCGCTGGCGGGACTGCCGATTCGATCGCCGCACGCACCTTCGCTGCATCGACGCCGAGGTCCTGGAGCACCGAGGTGGCAATTCCGGGCTGGCGCAGGAGCGCCAAGGCCAGATGCTCAGTGCCGACATGCTCGTGGCGGAGCCGCGCGCTCTCATCAACCGCCAGCTCGAGCACCGCCTTTGCCGACGCGTCGAGTGGGACCTCGATCTTCTTCATTGCTCTACCCTGGCGCAGTGCAGCCGCACAGCGCAGCTATGCCGCCGAGCCGAAGCTGCGGGATACGGACTCGCAAGGTGACCTCCTCGTGTGGGATCGCAGCCATGCGTTCGTGGCCACCTGATGCCGGGCTTCTGCTGCAAGGGAACCCACCATATCTCAGTGGCGTGCGAACGTCGGTGCCGTTGTCAGCAGCAAGCCTTGGAGTGGGCCGCTCTGGCGCGCGGCGGCGCCGAGTCAGGGCGCAGGTGTCGCGGGGACCCATGTATACCTGGGTGACGCAAGCCCGATCAGGAACCCGAGGGCACTGCCGCCGCTGACGCCCAGCAGCGCGCTCTGCAGGACCCAGTCCGTTCCGTCGGCGCCGCAGTCGGCACAGCGTCCATTCGCCGCCAGCGCGAGGAGCAGGAGTACCACGCCGCCCGTGGCGCCGCCAATCGCCGCGCCTTTCCAGTGCTGATAGCCCACGCGTGAGCGAACGCTGTCCGGCACGCTGGCACCGAGTGGGGCGTGCGGGTCCACCGGAGCGAGCGCAGGGGCGCTCCAGCGCGCGAAGGTCACCGGCGCCTGTGCTCGAGCCTGCACGACCACAGGTGCCAGCAGCAGCAGCGCGCTGCACATCAGCGATCTCACGAAGAGTGGCATCGCACCTCATGGTGTGAGCGGCCTGGTGCTTCCGGTCCAGCTGCGAGCCACATCGCCTGACGCCTGCAGAATGCCGCTTCCTTGCCAGGCCAGCGGCCTGGGTCGGGCTTGTCAGCTGCAAGCAGGGATTAGGTGGCGTAGTCGAGCATGTGACTTGACGTCATAACGTCATAACGCCATATTCAGGCATGGCCACTGCCAAACGTGCGACCGTGTACTTCGATGCCAGCCTGCATAAGGCCCTGCGGATGAAGGCGGCTGAGACCGAGCAAAGCATCTCGGATCTCGTCAACGCTGCCGTTCGCCTCAGCCTGGTGGAGGATGCCGAGGATCTTGCCGCCTTCGAGGCGCGGGCGAGCGAGCCGAGCCTTGCCTTTGAGGCCGTGCTCAAAGATCTGAAGCGTCGTGGCAAGCTATAGGATCGAGATTAAGCGGTCGGCGGTCAAGGAGCTCGAGGCAGTGCCGGCCAAGGACCGCCGCCGCATTACTACGAAGATCCAGGCCCTCGCTGGCAACCCCCGCCCCGCCGGCTGCGAAAAGCTCTCCGGACATGACAAGTACCGCATCCGCCAGGGCAATTATCGCATCCTCTACACCATTGAGGATGACGTCCTTGTGGTCACGGTCATCAAAATCGGCGACCGCCGGGACGTGTATCGCGAGTAAAGCCACCTAATGCGGTCGCTTCAGCCGCAGGGCGGCTAACCAATTGCTCGAGCTACGTGGTACGTCGGCCGCCCTGTCGGCTGCAAGCAGTGATTAGGCCTCACGAGGATGGGATATCCAGGACCTAGTATCCCCACTCCGCATGATTCGTCTGAGGCATCGGCGGCTCTACGAGCTCACAATCCTCTCCAAACGGCCCAAGGGCAACCACGTTGGTACCATCATTCGCCATGGTTGCAAGCCACGTCCGGCACCCCGTCTCGTCAAATGCTGTGAAGGCAATGTAGCGTCCGTCACGGGACCAGTCCGGGGAAAAGCCATGGTCGGGACCGACAGCGCGATCGTTGGTGCCGTCGACCGAGATCACGCGCATCCTGAGGGTGGGCTCGGCGTTGAAATTGCTGCTGTAGACGATCGATTCGCCATCAGGCGACCAGGATGGATGTTCCTGGCGGGAGCCGCTCGCCCCCAAGGGCCGCAGGTTGCCGCCATCCGGATCGACAAGCCAGAGCTCACTCGCCCCGGGCTCAACGCGGCGACTGAAGATGATGGAATTCCCGTCGGGAGACCAAGCCGGATCGAATGCACCCGATGTCATGTTCTGAGGCGTGCTGCCGTCGAGGGCTACGACGTAGAGATCCCAGGCTGCAGCCCCGTCATCGACGACGTATGCGATGCGATCTCCATCAGGTGACCAGGTCGGCGCGCTGGTTGTGAGACCTGTACCCGCTACCAGCAAGTGCCGACCGGACCCATCGGCGTTCATGATCATGAGACCGTTGTAGGCCACCCATGCCACTTGGCCACCATCCGAGCTCACTGCCGCTGAGGTGCAATAGCCACCGCAGCTGATCGTGGAGTACCCGAGCCGGGCGCGCTGCGCGGGATCTCCAGTCAGATCGAACAGGCGGATTTCGCCGGCCCCATCGTACAGCAGCCAATCGCGAAATGTCGTTCGGCAATCCACCTGGATTTCGAGGCGATAGTCCCCTGTAGACCCGACCTCGACCACATGCTCCGGGCCATCGACGACCTGGCACCAGCGCGCGACGTCCTCGACTACTACGTGATGCGTGCCGGGAACAGCATCGGACAATTGCAGCGTACCGTTTGCCGGCACAGTGGATGGCGCACCCTCATCGATAGCCAGCCGATACCCATTGGGGTCTGGATCCCGGCCAGCAGTATGGACTGCGATCGTCAAGACTGCAGGCGGTACCGGCGGGGCCGGCTTATCTGGAAAGGGACCGACTGGCTTGTCGAGATCGCTGCAACCGATGAGCAGCGCTGCGATAGGAGCGCGGAGCATTACTTGAAATCGAGTCATGACCCCATGCGAGCTTAGGTGAGGTCTAATGCTGTTGCTTCAGCTGCAAGCAGGAATTAGACGGCACGGCTACGGAGCTTTACCCCTCGCTAGCGCTCCGGCAGCGAGCCAGACGAAGGCGAAGCACCGATGGAACAAGTAATCCACGTGCTCCGAGGAGTTGATCGGGACCTTCCCTTGCTCGTGATGGCGGATCTGCATCTCGTTCCCGACGGTAGTAAGCGCCCGGGCCTCCGCTTCAAGTACTGCTCGTACGTTCGGCTCTGAAGCTACCAAATCGAGAAGCAACCCCGCAGACCTCTTCTTGTCGGCGGGATCGAGGACTGTCTTGATACGCTCGAAGGCGTCCCACAGGCGCTCAAGCCCTTCCCTGCGTCGAACGGGGCTTTGATCATAGAAGGTCGTCCGCGCGTCGGCGATCATCTCGTCGAGACGGATATCGCCAGTCGCCGGCGCAATCGCTCGTAGCATCGCGTCCAGGGCAGGTGGCGCCGCCCGGCGTGCAGCGAGCTTGCCGAGATCTCGTAGCAGCGGGTCAATGACCCTAGACAGCAGCTCTCGGGTCCGCATGTTGACGTTTCCCTGCGTTCCCATGACGCGGTACATGTACTCCACGACCGCGCCACGATCATCGGCGAACCGTCTGCATAGGCCAATCTGCGCCGCGACCCGACTGCCGAGCTCGGTAGGCCATGGGAGGTCGGCGCTGCCCTGCATCGACCGCCCTTTGCCAATCCCCGCCGCCCACCACGCCGCGTCGGCTGCATGCAGTGATTAGGCCACCGGCCCTCGAACTCGCCGAAACGACGTCATTCAGCTGGCGCATGTCGATTCCAGCGCTCGACGTGTCGGATATCATCAGAATTGCCGAAGGTGCTATCCGGACCCGCAGACGTTAAGGCAAACGAATCCTCCCATTGCGCTAAGCGCGGCCAATGTCCCCAGGCGTCTAAGGCCGCAAAGAATCGCATCCTCCGCGCCTCCGGCTCAAAGAACGTGGCCAGCGTATCATTGACCCGGACACCCTGCGATGCGGCGTTCAGCAGTAGGTCCGCTGTCAGCCGAAGGTGGTTCTGAGTATATGGTATCGGCGCGCGCATCACGCTATCCAGGCGTGCGAGCTGGAGATCCGCCACGGTAATTTGAACGCCAAGTAGCTCCGACTCCTGGTGGTCCTCGAGCGGCGGTGTATCCACTTCAAGGGCAAGATGATTCGGGCTCACCCATCGCGCGAACAGCCCGATCTCTTGAAACGCACGATAGGCGTTCCCTTTGCCGGCTGGTGAAGGGTCACCCGCTCGCACAATACTGACTTGCGTCGATGGACGCGTCGTTGCCCCGCATTTACGGACAAACGTGACAGCGTCATAGCGCTCATCAGGCGATCGGGAGCGGGCGATTTCACGATTCACGCAAGGCGAAGCGAGACATCCACTGAGCGCTATTGAGCCGAGAAGCCACATATTCCGCGCAATCAGCTGCCAATTCCTCAGCAACATGACTCGTCCCTTAGTGGTGGCCTAATGCTGTCGCTTCAGGTGCAAGCCATACACCCTAACGCCTGCACAACTCAAC
>DAIMFY010000152.1:0-5694 GCA_036724295.1 Gemmatimonadales bacterium
CCGCGCCAGATGCAGTCATGGTCGCCGCGGCCTCGGCACGCGACATGATAGAGCACGCCCTCGAATCCGGTCACCAGCCGCAGCAGCTCGCCAAACGCCGCGCCGTAGAAGCCGCACGCTTCTCCCCCGGGCCACGCCCGGATACTAAGCGGGTCACCCAGCCGCACCTCCGCATCCGGCTCCGGAAACCGAAGCTCGCCGCCGAACGTTTCCCGGGCAATCGTCGTGGCACCACGCCAGGCGGCGCGGCCGCCGAGGCGGGCGCGAGCCCGGGCGAAGGAAGTGTCCGCCGCGTATCGCGCCGCCCGGCGGCCGGCATCGGCAAAGACCAGCTCGGCGTCGGTGCGCCGGCCCACGAGACGGAAAACACTGGCTGCTTCGTCCGGGGGAACCGGCTCGCTCCGCTCCACCTGCTCCCGGTAGCGGCCGATCTGCGCCGCCACGGTGCTCGACAGGCCCAGGCGACGGGCACCCAGTTCCGGTGAGATATCACTGAGCCCGTCGGCAACCGGCGTGTCGAGATTGCGGATCGCTTCGAGGAGGCTCAGCGGGATGGCCGCAGGGACGGACATGGGGTCTGGGCTGTGAGCTATGAGCTGTGAATCAGGAGTTGAGAGTTGAGAGAAGGTAACAATGCCTGGCCTGCGCTCACAGCTCATGGCTCACAGCTCACAGCCCATCTACCTTTCCTGCATGACCACATCGACCAGCAGTGAGCGGGCGACGTTCGAGCAGGAGGCGCTGGCGCAGCTCGACACGCTGTACCGGGCGGCCCTGCGTTTCACGAATGACCCGAGCCGGGCGGAGGACCTGGTGCAGGACACCATGCTGCGCGCCTTTCGGGCCTGGAAGAGTTACCGGCCCGGTTCCAATGCGCGCGCCTGGCTCCTCACCATCCTGCGCAACACGTTCATCAACGATTATCGGCGCGCCCGGCGCGAGCCCGTGGCGATGGACCTCGACGTAGCCGAGTCGCTGGCGCTCCCCGAGTCGGCGCGCGACATGGATCCGGAGGGCGAGTTCTTCTCCCGGATCGTTGACCAGAAGGTGCTGGATGCGGTGGATAACCTGCCGCCTGATTTCCGGGAGGTGCTGGTGCTGAGTGACATGGAGGGACTGGCGTATGCCGACATCGCCGGGATGCTCGAGATTCCCGTGGGGACGGTCAAGTCGCGCCTGTTCCGCGCTCGGCGGCAGCTGCAGCGTGTCCTGTACGAACACGCCGTGGAAATGGGCTATATCTCGCCGCGCGCCGGCTCCGGATCGGAGGCATCATGAGTGAAGATCGGGTGAATTGCCGGGAGGCGCTTGAACAGCTGCAGGACTACCTGCACCAGGAGGCCACACCGGAGCTGGCGCGCAAGATCGAGCACCACCTCGAGGTGTGCGCGCCTTGCCTGCATCACGCCCAGTTCGAGCGGAACTTCCAGGCGCTGCTGGGCGCCACCACCGCCGAGATCCGCTGCCCGGAGGCTCTGAGGGAGCGAATTCGCAACGCGCTGGAGCGAGAGTCGTAGGTCGTAAGTCATATGTCGTACGACCCATGACTTACGACTTACGACTGCCTCGCCTCCTCACCGCCCGCGGCACCGTTGCCGCCATCGTACTGGGCGCGCTGGCAGTCATCGCCACTGGCTGGGCAGGTCTCGTGCTGCTGTTCGCGTTCTTCCTGCCATCAAGTCTCGTGTCTCGTGTCTCGCGCCCGCCTGAAGCAGGTCTCGATCCCAAGGGCGAGACGCGTGATGCCGGGCAGGTGCTGGCAAACGGACTCGCTCCTGCGCTGGGCGCAGCCGTCGCCGCATGGGTGGGACCCGCCGGACTCGCCTGGCTGGTGCTGACCGGTGGCCTTGCGGTCGCCGCCGCCGACACCTGGGCCACCGCGATTGGCAGCCGGAGCAGCCGGCCGCCACGCCACCTTGTCACCGGCCGGACCGTGCCGCGCGGCACCAATGGCGGCGTCACCCTCCTCGGCACGGCAGGCGCCGGCGCTGGTGCGCTCGTCGTGGGCTTTGCGGCCCTGCTCCGTCCGGCAGCTCAGCCCATGCTCGCGGCCATTATCATTGGAATGACAGGGATGTTCCTCGACGCCGCGCTGGGTGGCGTCCTTCAGGGTCAGTTCTACTGTGAGCGATGCGGCCTGCCCAGTGAATGGCCGCGTCACCGGTGCGGTGCTCGCACCATTCAGGTTGGAGGTATCCGATGGCTCACCAACGATGCCGTCAACGCCATGGCAACACTGGCCGGCGCCCTGGCTGGCGCGGGCTGGTGGGTGCTGGCCTCACGCTGACGTTGCTCCTCATGGCGTGCAGCGCGGAAACAACGGCCCCCACGTCCGATGGCCCGCCGCTTGGCTTCCCCTCGGGAGTTTCCGGCGGCGGTCAGGTCAATACATCATCAGCCGTAGTCGGCAGCTGGCGGCGCTTCGACGTGCTCTCGGCGGACAGCAGTGCCGACATCGTCACCCAGACGACCGAGTGGGCATTCGATTCGGCCGGCGGCTGCGAGCGCACGATCACCACCCTCGACGCGATCGAAGGCTTCCCGCGCGCCACCAGCCGGGATTGCACGTGGGAGACCAGCGTGCAGGAGATCACGCTCCACTGGAGCGACGGCGAAGTGAACACCTTCTCGCTCACCTTCGCCGCGTTCGATCCTGACCGCCTGGTGCTGGATGGCCTCGAGTACCAGCGCCTCAGCTGACGTCCTGATCATCGGCGCCGGGCCGGCCGGCGCCGCCACGGCCATCCTGCTGGCGCGCGCCGGCTGCCACGTGTTTCTGGCCGATCGCGCGCGCTTCCCACGCGACAAGCCCTGCTCCGAATTCATCAGCCCCGAAGGCGTGCGAGTGCTGAGCCGCCTCGGCGTGCTCGGCGCACTGGAGACGGGCGTTTCGGAACCGCTCCACGGGCTGACCGTCCACGCCTCGAAAGGCAGCCAGCTCAGCGGCGTCTTCTCACGAGCCGCCGTCAAGCCCTGGCGCGAGACCGGACTGAGCGTCAGCCGTACGACGCTCGACGCGCGGCTGGTGCAGGCCGCGCGCGAAGCAGGGGTGGAGGTGCGGGAGGGGATGAGATTCACAGGTTTGCAGGGCGAGCGGATGCGACGCGAGACGCGAGACGCGGGACGCGCCGCTCGGCGCTCAGCGCTCGACATATTTCGCGTCCCTCGTCCCGCGTCCCGAGTCCATTCCGTAACCGGTGCCTTCTTCCGCGACGATGCCGGCCACGAGCATCGCGTCAGTGCCCGGCTCACCATCGGCGCCGACGGGATCCGCTCGCGTGTGGCACGGGAGCTGGGCGGCACCCGGCGCGGCCGGCTGCGTCGCTATGCCTTCGTCACGCACATGCGCGGAGTTCGCGCCCTCGCGGGACAGGCGGAGATGTTCGTCATGGAGCGCGGGTACGTCGGGATCAATCCGGTCGGTGGCGGGCTGACCAACGTAGCGGTCGTGGTGCCCGCCGACGTGGCTCGCGCGGCACGGGGTGATGCCGCCGGCTTCCTGCTCGCGCAATGCAACGGCCACCCGCTGGCGGCGGCGCGGCTCTCCGGTGCGTCGCTGGCGACGGCGGTCCACGTCACCGGCCCCTTTGACGTTCGCGCCCGGCGGGTGATTGCCGACGGTGCGGCGCTGGTGGGCGACGCCGCGGACTTCTTCGATCCCTTCACCGGCGATGGCATAGTGAGCGCGCTGCGGGGCGCGGAATTGCTGGCTGAAATCGTCCCGCGGTCCCTCGCCGAGCCCGGAATCGTGCACCAGGTGCGGCTGCGCGAATACCGGGCAGCCCGCAGGCGGGCGTTCGCCGGCAAGCGAACCGTGTCGCGGCTGATCGCCTATGCGATGCACTGCCCCGCCCTGTTTGACCGCGCCGTGGCGCGACTCGATCGCCGGCGCGGCATGGCGCACACGCTCATCGGGGTCACCGGTGAGTTTGTGCCCGCTCGCGCCGTGCTCAACCCTGCCTTCCTCGGCCGGATGGTTCTCTGATGCCCACGCACCTCGATATCGCGCCGCCACTGTTCCGCCAGTTGATGGGGCGGTTCGCCACCGGCGTCACCGTGATCACGGCCACGCATCCCGAACTCGGCGCGCCGCGCGGCATGACGGCGAGCAGCGTGGCGTCGGTGTCGCTGACGCCACCCCTCCTCTCGGTCTGCGTGGAGCAGGAAGCCGCGCTGCACGACCTGCTTGTTCAGTCCCCGATATTCGCGGTCAATGTGCTGGCCGAGGACCAGGAAGAGCTCTCGCGCCTCTTTGCCGGACCGCAGGTCGCATCCTTCGACGGCGTGGGGTATCGCACGAGCGAACGCGGCCTCATCCTGCTGGACGGGGCCGTGGCGCACATCGAGTGCCGCCGGGTCGGCGCACACGCCGCCGGCGACCATACGATCCTGCTGGGAGGCGTGATCGGCGGCATCGCGCACGATGCCCGCCCACTCCTGTATTTCCGCGGTGGATATGCGTCGCTGGGATGAGAAACGATCCCCTCGTCCCGCACCCTTCCGGTAACGAACTCCTCGACGATCCGTTCGCCGATGACACGCTGGTGCGGGAATCGCTGGGCAACATCACGCGCGCCAATCGCTGGTTCGGCGGTGCCTGGGCAGTGCGGTGGGCCATCACGCGGTTGCTGCATGCCATGCCAGCCAGGTCGCCGCTGGTACTGCTCGACGTGGGTGCGGGCGCCGGAGACCTGGCCCGCGCAGCGCAGTCGCGAGCGCGAGTGCTGGGCGTGCAGCTCCGGGGCATCTGCCTCGATAGCCACCGCGTCGCGGCCCGCCTGGCGCGGGTGGCGGGTCACGCAGCGCTGGTGGCCGACGCCGGTGTCCTTCCGCTGGCGGACCGGTCGGTGGATCTCGTCCTGCTGAGCCAGCTGGTACATCACTTCGACGTACCCTCGGCCGAGGCACTGCTGCGGGAGGCGGCGCGGGTGGCGCGGCGAGGCATCATCGTGGCCGACTTGCGGCCTTCACGGCTCGCCGCAGCACTCTTCCGTCCGGCGGCACGCGCGCTGGGATTCGATCACATCACGATTCAAGACGGGGTTACGTCGCTGCAACGCGCTTATGCCGCGCCCGAGCTCGCCACGATCATGCGGCGTGCAGGGCTTCCCGCCCGCGTCACGCGCCGGCCCGGCTGGCGCCTCGTCGCCGTGGCGGAACTGTCGTGAGGACGCTCGATAGTTGCACCATGCGCGCCTCGGCGGAGGCGGTCCATGCCGCCGCTACGGCAGTCGAGGCATGGCCGCACCTGCTCTCGCACTATCGGTGGGTGCGAGTCCTCGAACGTCGGCACGACGGCAGCAGTATCGTCGAGATGGCAGCGGTGCGGCCGTTCGGCGTGGCGCGATGGCCGGTCTGGTGGGTGTCAGAGATGCGTAGTGATACCGAGGCGAAAACGGTCACGTATCGCCATATCAGGGGCATCACCGCCGGCATGGAGGTGGAGTGGCGGGTGGTGCAGGGCCGGGACGGGACTGACGTCACCATCGAGCATCGCTGGCCAGGGCCCCGCTGGCCGCTGATCGGCGGGCCCGCCGCGCAGCTGGTCATCGGACCGCTATTCATTCATGGCATCGCGTCGCGCACGCTGGCGGGATTGGCGGCGGTGGTGGAAGGCGCGCCGGACGCCTGACGCGTGACGTCCGGCGTCCGGCGTCCGGCGTCCGGCGTCCGGCGTCCGGCGTCCGGCGTCCG
>DAIMFY010000153.1:0-2088 GCA_036724295.1 Gemmatimonadales bacterium
TGAGCTCGGCACCATCCCGTTCGTCGGGGTGACGTTCGGGGGAGGTCCGCGTCCCGCGACCCGCGACGCTTGACGCCCCTCCTACCCCGCACGAACTTCCGCCACGCCTCTCTCTTGCGGACATGATCATGCGACGCTCGCTCGTTTCGCTCCTGCTGTTCTCGCTCATCACCGCGCCGGCATTCGCGCAGGGCAGCGCACCCAGCCTTCCCGCCGCGGCCGACGACCCCTACCTCTGGCTGGAGCAGGTTCGCTCCGACAGCGCCATGCAGTGGGTCCGGAAGGAGAACGACGTCACCCTGGCGAAGTTCACCGGGCCGGCGTTCGATTCTCTCAGAAGCACCATCCAGCTGGTGCTGGATTCTGATGCACGCATCCCCTATGTGAGCCGGCAGGGCGCCTACCTCTACAACCTCTGGCGCGACAAGGCGCATCCGCGCGGGCTTTGGCGCCGCACTACGCTCGAGGAGTATCAGAAGGCAGACCCCCACTGGGACGTGCTGCTCGACGTGGACTCGCTGGCCCGCGCCGAGGGGAAGAAGTGGGTCTATCACGGGGCGCAATGCCTCGAGCCCTCCTACGAGCGCTGCCTGATCTCACTCTCGCCCGATGGCGGCGATGCCTCGGCGGTCCGCGAGTTCGACCTGCCGAGCCGATCATTCGTGGTTGATGGCTTTGTGCTACCCTCGGCCAAGTCCCGGGTAAGCTGGATTGACCGGGACCATATCTACGTGGGCACCGATTTCGGGCCCGGCTCGATGACCGAGTCGAGCTATCCCCGGATTGCCAAGCGGTGGACCCGCGGCACGCCGCTCACGTCGGCCGAAACGATCTATGAGGGCAAGCCGACCGACATGTCGGTTGCCGCCTACCGTGACCGCACTCCCGGCTTCGAGCGCGACTTCGTCTCGGTCACCAGGGATTTCTATCACGGCGATCTCTACCTCGATCGCGATGGCAAGATGGTGCACGTCGATGTGCCCGACGATGCCAGCACCGGTTTCCAGCGCGAATGGATGCTGGTGGAGCTCAAGTCGCCGTGGACCACCGGCGGACGCACGTGGCCCACGGGATCGCTGCTGGCCATCAAGGCGGATGCGTTCCTCACGGGAAGCCGTGACTTCACGGCGCTGTTCCAGCCCACGGAACACAGCTCGCTCTCCTCGTATCGCTGGACCCGGCACCATCTCATTCTCGGCATCCTGGATGATGTGAAGACTCGGCTCGAAGTGCTGACGCCGAAGGCAGGTGACTGGGCGCGCGAACCTCTGGCTGGCGCGCCGGCCATGAGCACGGTGCAGATCGTCGACACCGATCCCGACTCGACCGATGAGTACTGGCTGGGCGTCGAAGGATTTCTTACGCCGGCCACATTGCAGCGTGGCGTGCTTGGCGGCGGCGCTGCACGGACCGTCAAGCAGGGCCCCGCCTTCTTCGATGCGTCACCGTATGACGTCACCCAGCACTTCGTGACCTCGAAAGACGGCACACGGGTGCCGTATTTCCAGGTGTCGCGGAAGGGACTGAAGCTGGATGGCAGCAACCCGACGCTGCTCACCGGCTACGGCGGATTCGAGATCTCCGAGCTTCCGTCCTATGATGGCGTGCTGGGGCCGGCATGGCTTGATCGCGGCGGGGTGTTTGTGCTCGCGAACATCAGGGGCGGCGGCGAGTATGGTCCGGCGTGGCACAAGGCGGCGCTCAAGGCAAACCGGCCGAGAGCATACGAGGATTTCGCCGCCATCGCAGCGGACCTGGTGAAGCGTGGCGTGACGTCGCGCGCGCACCTTGGCGCTGAAGGCCGCAGCAATGGCGGCCTCCTGATGGGGAACATGTACACTATCTATCCCCAGCTCTTTGGTGCCATTGTCTGCGGCGTGCCACTGCTCGACATGAAGCGCTATGTGCACCTTGCCGCCGGTGCGTCATGGATCGCGGAGTATGGCGATCCGGAGAAGCCGGAGGAATGGAAGTTCATCCAGACGTTTTCGCCCTACCAGAACGTGAAGCAGGGGATGGATTACCCGCCCATTCTTTTCTACACCGCGACGAGTGATGACCGGGTGGGGCCGGTGCAGGCGCGGAAGA
>DAIMFY010000153.1:2188-5647 GCA_036724295.1 Gemmatimonadales bacterium
CTTTTCTACACCGCGACGAGTGATGACCGGGTGGGGCCGGTGCAGGCGCGGAAGATGGCGGCGAAGCTCCAGGCCATGGGATACAAGAATGTGTGGCTGCACGAGAACATCGAAGGGGGCCATGCGGGCTCGTCCGACAACAGCGAGCTCGCCTTCAGACGGGCGTTGACGTACGCATTTCTGTGGGATGAGGTGGGAGGAAGGTAGAGGCATGGGGCGTGGGGCATGGGGACGCGAGATGTGCGGCTCGAGACTCGCGTCCCACGCCTCAAGCCCTATGCCCCACGCCTCACGCCCTCCCTCTCCAGCAACTCTCTTTTCCGCGCCAGCCCCCACCGATACCCCGCGAGCGCACCGTTGCTGCGCACCGCGCGGTGGCAGGGCACCAGTACGGCGAGCGGGTTGGTGGCGCAGGCGTGGGCCACGGCGCGCACGGCGGCCGGATGGCCGATGCGACGGGCGAGTTCTCCATAACTCACCGTCTGTCCGGCGGGCACCTGCCGGAGGGCCTGCCACACACTCTTCTGGAATGCGGTGCCGTCCATGTCGATCGGCACGTCGTTGGGCTGCTCCGGATGTTCCACGGCCTCCACCACCCGTGTCACGAGTTTTGCGTCCCCATTCACCAGCCTGGCATCGGGATAGCGCTTTGCCAGATCCTGGCGGAGCGTCTCGTGGTCGTCGCCCAGCATCACGGCGCGGACGCCGAGATTGCTGGCGGCAATCAGAATGAGCCCGAGTGAGGAGGGGCGGTAGCTGAACCGGATCTCCTCCTGCTGGCGGGGTGCGGCTGTGGTGCGGGGGCGTTCACGTAGCATGGTTGCCATCTTCTCCGTCCTTTCTGCTCGTTCAACTGCTTTCACGACAGAGAAGCTAGTGTGGGGAGCGGGATGGGACTGGCCATTTTCGGACAAGAAAGCAGGGATTAGGGACTAGGGGTTAGGGATCAGGGTTGAGAGACAAGCGCCCATCCGTCCGCCCTAATCCCTAACCCCCGACCCCTGATCCCTAGCTCCAACCCTCATCCGCCGTCGGTCCGTAGACCGATGGCACCGGCACGTCCAGCAGGCGCAGATAGACAGTGAGCTGGCCACGGTGATGACTCAGGTGAGTGATCGTCTGGCGGATGGCAGCGCGCCGGGGTGTAGTCATGATGACATGATCGCCATGCTTGAGTGACCACGGCTCGTCGAGCTGTTCTTCGGTGGCTTCCCTGAGGGCATCCCGCGCCGCCTCCACGTTCTGGTCAAAGCTCGCCAACAGGGTCTCAGTCGTTTCGAACGAGTAGCCTCGGCCCGCGGCGAGATCGATGGCTCCTTCGTTCAGCATCGCGGCAATCCATCCCGGCATCAAGGACACCAGCTGGGCAAGGTGTCCCAGCGGGAACGACTTCGGATGCGGCTTCCACCTGGCCTTGTCGCTCGGCACGCGCTCCAGCACGCGCCGGGTGATCGGCATCTCGTCGTCGAAGTCGGGCAGGGGAGAGTTGGGGAGATCCATGGGAGTGAGGGGTTAGGGGTTGGGCGCCATGAGTTCTGCGCTGAACGACTGGCCTGCGCTGTCATTGCGAGGGTGCGAAGGGCCAGAAGCAATCGGGTCGCTTGGATCGGGATGCAGGCGACCCGATTGCTTCGTCGAAGGCTCCGCCTTCTTCTCGCAATGACGCTCGGGTAAGCTTCGCGCCCCGCGACCATCTAGCCTATCTCCAACTTACCCCCACCCGCAGCGGCAGGTAGGAGTACGACGAATCGAGCGCGTAGTTTCCGCTGCCGGATGGGACAAAGGTGTGCGCAAAGGTTGCGTCGAACACCATGGCGAGGCGTGACGCGATGGGCACATCGAGTCCGGCGCCGAGGTGCAGGCCCAGGCCGGTGCGCGCCGCGCCGAAGGCTGCGATGCCGACGCCAGCGTGAATCCGGGGCTGGATACCGCCATCGAGAAAACTCCGCGATCCATCCAGCCAGGCCGTCCACAACGAGGACGGCGGGGCGCTGGTTCTCACAGTACCGGAGATCACCGGCAGCGCCAGCAGTTCCCCCGGGTAGCGGCTGTAGCCGAGTTCGGCGCTGATCGTCGTGCGTGGCAGCACGGTGTATCCGACGCTGATGGCGCCGCCGGGACCCGGGTTCCAGCGGTCGCTGAACCCGGATGGACCCAGCGGCATGGCGGCGCCGGCCAGCACGCGAAACTCGACTGGGCGGGACGTCTGCGCGGCAAGGGGCGCACTGGCAGCTGAGAGCAGCAGCGCGGCGGCAGCGAGCGAGACGGCGGAGCGAGGGATCATCTGAGGCCTCCGTTCGGCAAATCGCTGTGCGCTCAGCGCCTGGCGCTCAGCGCGTGTACCTCGAATCTCGGATACGGGTCGTGGCTCACCTCGAGCACGCGTGACGCTGTGGCATCAACAATAAGCGGCAGCGACGTGCCGAGGCTGACGGCGTGGCCATTCGCCGGATCGAGCAGGAATGAGGTGAGGGTCGAGAACGCGGTCCTGGCCTTCATGTCTTCCAGCGAGGCATGGCCGACCTGGACCAGGAGTCCGTAGCCAGGAATGACGACCAGGGACTGCACTGCATGCACGCCATCGGGGGAGCCATCCACGCTGTAACCCCCATCCAGCTCACTCGTGATAATGTTGGACCGAAAGCCGTCGATGCTGCTGCGCCACAGCGGTGTACCGTCCGGCCCGAAGGCCCGGATTTCACCGAATGCTCCCTCAAGCGCAAAGTAGATCCGGTTGCGCTGTGGGTCACATGCGACAAGGCCGCGGTCAAATTGCGAATTGAGCCCGAGGTTCGGTGACTCGTAGAAACGGCCGAAGTGAGCGCCACCACTGCCGTTGAGGTGAAACGCGTGAAGTACCCGCGGTTCATCCATGCGAGTTGCAGTCATGACGAGCACGGAGTCCAGCAGGCACATCGAATGCGGCGCGAGCTCCAGGCGCCATGCCCGCCCATACGAATATCCGCTGGCGTCCTTGCTGAACCGCTTCACCGAGTTGCTCAGGTCGCCCACATACAGGGCCCCGCCTCCATCGACCGCCAGTGACCGCGCTCGGCGTGCAAACTCGCCCGGCCCCCCGCCCTGGCGCCCAACCGTCTGGCGAGGCCGGCCCGCCTTGTCGAACACGCGGACATTAACGAGTTGCTTGTCGAGCAGCGCCACGCCGCCGTCCGGCAGGAAGCGCGCGTCACCGATGTCGCCAAGCGTCTCGTCAACCGGGTCCATATCGCTCCCAAACCCGGCCAGTACCTTGCCATCAACGGCAAATGGCGCCGGAACCGGCTTATCGTCCAGCGACGCCTCGGCGTGAGGCACATCCGGGACATGGAGATATTTCGCCTGCGGATGCCGGTCGGCTGACTGGGCGGCAGCGTGCTGCGTGGCGACGAAGAGCAGCACGAGCTCGGCCGGGATGCTGACGAGTCGCTTCATGAGAGCCTCCCGGCTTGGGGTGTATGG
>DAIMFY010000154.1:0-5560 GCA_036724295.1 Gemmatimonadales bacterium
CTGCTCATTGACAAGCCGTCGGGACCGACTTCGCACGATGTCGTGGCGCGAGTCCGCAAGCGCTTCGGGGTTCGGCGGGTGGGTCACACCGGGACACTCGACCCATTCGCCAGCGGCCTCCTGGTGGTGCTGGTAGGACGGGTGACCCGGCTTGCGCGTTTTGTCGAGGCACGTGAGAAATCCTATCTCGCGACGGCAGAGCTCGGCGTAAGCACCGACACCGACGATCGAACGGGGCAGGTCACCGGCGGATCGCCCCGCCCTGTGAGCGACGCCGAGCTGGCCAGCGCGCTCGAATCGCTCAAGGGCGTGCAGCAACAGCGGCCGCCAGCCTTCTCTGCCCGGCACGTGGACGGGCAGCGCAGTTACGCGCTCGCGCGGCAGGGTGTGCTGCTCGACCTGCCTCCGGCGGAAATCGAGGTCCATGCACTGGACCTGGTGAGCCGTTCGGGCAACAGTGTCACATTGCGCGCGCAGGTCAGCCGCGGCACCTACATGCGAGGACTGGCCCGCGACTTGGGGCAGAGGCTCGGCACTGGAGCTCACCTCACTGAGCTCCGCCGGGAGCGCATTGGCGATCTCGACGTGGCAAATGCGACACCGCTGGAGGAGTTGAGCGGCAACACCTCACTCGTGCCTGCGGCCGCGCTGCTCACGCACCTGCCGGTGGCAGAGCTTACGCCCGGCGACGCGGCGGCGGTGCGCTACGGGCGCACGGTGCCATGGGGCGGGGAAGCCGCGGCCGCAGTGGCGCTGCATGCCGACGGCCGGTTGCTGGGTGTGGCCCAGGCGAGCGACGGGCTGCTCCGGCCGGTGGTCGTGCTGGAGGATCCGGCGTGAGCGTCGTGACGGTCGGCTCCTTTGATGGGGTGCACCCCGGTCATCGGGCCGTGCTGGACGAAATCAGTCGCCGGGCTGCAGCGTCCCGGACCCAGAGCATCGTGGTTACCTTCGAGCCGCACCCGCTGCAGGTGGTCAATCCGCGCGCCGCGCCGCCGCTCCTGACGCCTGGCGATGAACGCATCGAAGTGCTCGCGACGACGCCGGTGGACCGGGTGGTGATCCTCCGGTTCGACCATGCGCTCGCGGCACTCAGCCCCGAGGCCTTCGTGCGGAAGGTCCTGCTCGAGCGGCTCGCCATGACGGCGCTCGTGATCGGGCACGACCACGGGTTTGGCCGGGGGCGCAGTGGCGACGAGGCGACGTTGCGCTCGCTGGGCGCGCAGCACGGGTTTTCAGTGGATGTCGTCGAAGCCGTCGACCTTGCCAATGGTCACGTTTCCAGCACCCGGATCCGGCGCGCGATCGCCGGGGGTGACCTCGATGGTGCGGCGAGCCTGCTGGGCCGCCGCTACGCCGTGAGCGGGGTGGTGGGCCGGGGAGCAGGCCGGGGCCGCACGCTGGGCGTGCCGACCATCAACATCGGGCTGGTGCCGGCGCAGAAGCTGCTGCCGCCGGACGGTGTCTACGCAGTCGAGGTGGAGACCCGGCACGGTTGCTTTGGGGGCATGATGAACCAGGGCGGACGGCCCACCTTCGACGACGAGGCCCGCACGCTCGAGGCGCACCTGTTCGGTTTCGCCGGCGACCTGTACGGCCAGCGGGTGCGGCTGACGTGGATCACACGCCTGCGGGACATTCGCCGCTTTCAGTCGGCCGAAGATCTCGCGGCACAACTGGCGCAGGATGGCGCCGACGCCCGGGCCGTACTGGTCCGGGTGCAACGGTAACCTTAGCGGGCCCCGGGCCCGCGCTTCTGGGCGGCCATGTTCGATTCCATTCGTAACCGGCTGATCATCATCGGCCTGCTGATCCTGGCGAGCGGGTACTTTCTCTTCCCGCGGTCCATCACCACCCGTGTGCCCACGGCAAGCGGTGCCATGAAGGACTCGGTCGAGACCCGGATCCCCATCAAGCGCGGACTCGATCTCCAGGGCGGCATGCACCTGGAGCTGGAGCTGGACCAGAGCAAGCAGGTGAGCTCGGATGTGAAGCGTGACATCGAGCTGGCGCTGCAGGTCCTGCGCAAGCGCATCGACGAGTTCGGCGTCGAAGAGCCGCTGATCCAGAAGCAGGGTGATACCCGCATCGTGGTGGAGCTGGCCGGCATCACCGATCCGGACCGGGCCAAGGACATCGTGCAGCAGAGTGCATTCCTCGAGTTCCGGCTCACCGACAAGACCAACGCACTCGACAAGTCGCTCCCCGCCATGGACCGCGCCCTGCGAAACCTGGGCATCAGCGGCGGGGCCCCGGGCGAGAAAGCCAAGCCGTCGGCGGTCCAGGAACTTCTCGGCGGCGATACAACGGCACGCGCCGACTCGGCCAAGGGTGACTCCACGGCCGCTGATACCGCGAGCGCCGGTGCGGCCATTCTGCAGGACCTGATCCAGCCGTCGGGACAGATGCCCGGCGAATACGTTGTGCGCGAGACTGCCTATCCGCGGGTTGACAGCCTCCTCAAGGTGCCCGAGGTGCAGCGCGCGCTCGCGCGCGGTGTGGCGCTCTTCTGGGGCTCGGAGCCGGTGAGCATCGGCGTCGAGTCATTCCGCTACCTGTATGCGCTCGACACGCGGGCCATGATCACCGGCGACCGGCTGGTGGACGCGCAGGCCCAGCTGGACCCGATCACCAACGGGCCGGTGGTGAATTTCGAGCTGGATCATGCGGGCGGCCGCCGTTTCGGCGAGGCCACCGGCCGCCACATCGGCGACTACATGGCCATCATCCTTGACGGCCAGGTGCAGGGTCGCCCCCCGGTCATCCAGGACCAGATTGGCCGCAGCGGCCGGATCACCCTGCAGGGCAAGTCCATCGAGGACGCGAACGACCTGGCGCTCACGCTGCGGGCCGGCTCGCTCCCGATCCCGCTCAAGATCGTGGCCGAAGGCCAGGTCGGAGCCAGTCTTGGCGCCGATTCGATCAGCGGCGGCATCACGGCAGGCATCGTGGGCACGCTGCTCGTTGTCCTTATCATGCTGGGCTACTATCGCATGAGCGGCGCCCTCGCGGTGCTGGCGCTCTTCCTCTACCTGCTCTTCACCCTGGCAGGGCTTGCGGCCCTGGGTGCAACCCTGACCCTGCCGGGCCTCGCCGGGCTGGTGCTCTCGGTGGGCATCGCGGTGGACGCCAACGTGCTGATCTTCGAGCGCATCCGCGAGGAGCTGCAGCACGGCAAGAGCGTGCGACTGAGCGTGGACGAGGGGTTCAGGCACGCCATGAACGCCATCGTGGACTCCAACGTGAGCACGGTGCTGACGGCGCTCTTCCTCTTCCAGTTCGGCACCGGCCCCGTCAAGGGCTTCGCGGTCACGCTCATCATCGGCATCATCGCCTCGATGATCACGGCCATCTTCGTCACCCGGACCTTCTTCCTTCTCTGGCTGCAGCGCCGGCCCGAGATGGCAACGTTGAGCATCTGACCATGACGCGATTCTTTGCCCACGCCAATTACGACTTCATCGCCCTTCGGAAGTGGGCGTACTTCCTCACGGCCCTGTTCGTGGTTCCCGGGCTGATCGTGCTGGCCATTCGCGGACTCAACTACAGCGTTGAGTTCACGGGCGGCACGATGATCCGCATCCGCTCCGAGCAGGCCGTGGACGTGGGCAAGCTGCGCGCCGGGCTTGACCAGGCGGGCGTGAAGGGCGCCGAGATCCAGTCGTTCGGAAGCGACAAGGAGTACGTCATCCGCGCTGGCCTCGAGGCGGCCGGGGCTGATTCCTCCAATACGCAGTCGGTGTCCAGTGAGGTGACCCGGGCGCTCGACGGCTCGCTGGGAAAGGGCAGCTACCAGATCCGGGATAAGCAGGCCATCGGCCCGAAGGTGGGTGGTGAGCTGCGGAGCAAGGCGTTCCTGGCCATCTTCCTGTCGTTCTTTGCCGTGCTCGCGTATCTCGCGTTCCGCTTCGAATGGCGCTTCGGCGTGGCCGCCGTGCTGGCCACGGCGCACGACATCCTTGCCACCATTGCCTTCATTTCGATCCTGCACCTCGAGGTGAGCCTCACGGTCGTCGCCGCTATTCTCAGCATGGTGGGCTACTCGCTCAACGACACGATCATCATCTTTGACCGGGCCCGTGAGAACCTGCACAAGCACAAGGAGATGCCCTTCAAGGACATCCTCAACCGCTCGATCAACGAGACCCTGCCGCGGAGCGTGCTGACCCACGGCACCACGCTCGCCTCGCTGACCGCGCTGACGATCTGGGGCGGTGAGGTCATCCGGCCCTTTGCCCTGGTGATGCTCTTTGGCGTTGCCACCGGTACGTTCTCGTCCATCTACATCGCCAGCCCGTTGCTCATGTGGATCGAGGAAAAGTGGCCGGCCGAGCATATCCGCTCCACGCGGAAAAAGGAGCAGCCGTCCGCCGCCAGCCGGCGGCGGACCCAGACGGCGCCCTGATCGTGCTGGTGGATACCCACTGCCATCTCGGCGATTCGGCCTATGATCCGGATCGCGCCGAGGTGGCAGTGCGTGCATGGGAGGCCGGGGTGGGACACGTGGTAGTGGTCGGGGACGCCAGGGAGTCCTCCGACCGCGCCCTCGAACTGGCGCGCGAGGATGCCCGGCTGTCCGCCACCGCCGGCGTGCATCCCCACGTCGCGTCGGCCTGGTCGTCCGGGATGGATGGCTGGCTTCGCCAGCGGCTTCGTTGCCCCGAGGTCGTGGCGGCCGGCGAAATGGGACTTGACTATCACTATGATCATTCGCCGCGCGAGCTGCAGCGGCACGCGCTGAGCGCCCAGCTCGCGCTGGCTGCGGAGGCAGGCAAGCCCGCGGTCATCCACTCGCGCGAGGCCGACGATGACATGATCGCCATCCTGCGCGAGCACGCCGCCACGCGCTGCGTCATGCACTCGTACAGCAGTGGCGAGGCGCTGCTCGATGCCGCGCTTGAGCTGGGGCACTTTGTGTCCTTCAGCGGGATGATCACGTTTCGCGGCTGGCAGCAGGATGAGCTCATCCGGCGCGTGCCGACGTCTTCGCTGCTCGTGGAGACCGATGGGCCCTATCTCGCACCAGTGCCGCATCGCGGGAAGAGGAACGAGCCGGCGTACGTCACGGAAGTGGCGCAGCGTCTGGCCGGCCTGCTGGACTGCAGTGTGCGGGAAATTCACGAGCTCACCGGGCGCAACGCCCGTCGGGTATTTGGTGAGCGCATCGCCGCCTGACTCGAGGAGATGACGTGACCAAGGTGCCGTCGGATATCGAAATCGCGCAGTCGGCAAAGCTGCGCCCCATCGCTGATGTGGCAGCGGAAGCGGGGCTCGGCCCCGATGAGTTCCTGCCCTACGGCCGCTACAAGGCTAAGGTCACGATGGAAGCCATCCGCGCCCGGAAGCCCTACGGCCGCCTGGTGCTCGTGACGGGCACCAATCCGACCCCGGCCGGCGAGGGAAAGAGCACCGTCACCGTCGGGCTGGCGCAGGCCCTCCGCCGCCTCGGGAAAAAGGTGATGGTCTGCATCCGCGAGCCATCGCTCGGGCCGGTGTTCGGCGTGAAGGGCGGCGCGGCCGGCGGCGGCTACGCGCAGGTCGTGCCGATGGATGAAATCAA
>DAIMFY010000155.1:0-5558 GCA_036724295.1 Gemmatimonadales bacterium
TCGCCTCCGGCGACCTCTTCCTCCAGAAGCTGATCAAGGTCCTGCCGCAGTTCCGGGACAAGAAGCGCGCGGTGAGCATCGCGCGGGAGATCGAGGAGCACGTGAGCGTGTACATGCTGACCACCACGGCGATCAACGCCGGTGTCGGCGTCGTGACCGGCATCGCAATGTGGATCATCGGCATGCCGAACCCGGCGCTGTGGGGGCTGGTCGCGGGGCTCCTCAACTTCATGCCCTACGTCGGCGCGCTGGCGACGATCGCGGTGCTCGGCATGGCAGCGCTGGTGAGCTTCGACACCCTCGGCCGTGCGCTGGTGGTGCCCGGCACCTTCTTCATCATCAACATGATCGAGGCAAACGTCGTGTCGCCGCTGGTGCTCGGCAACCGGCTCGCCCTCAACACCGTCGCGCTCTTCGTGGGGATGATGTTCTGGTGGTACATCTGGGGCATTCCCGGCGCGCTGATGGCGGTGCCGATGATGGCCACGATCAAGATCTTCTGCGACCACTTCGAGGACCTGGCGCCGGTCGGGGAGTTCCTCGGGACGTGAGCCGGCCGGCGTGCGCGCCCTGAGCTGCGAGGAACGCGAAGCCCTGGCGGACGCGTGCACGGGGCTCGCGCCCGACCGGATCACGCTGCACCGCACGCCGGGCGAAGCGCTGCGCGGCCTCGTGCTCTTCCTCTCGCGCGGCCGTGCCGTCACGCTGGGCCGCCACGTCTTCCTTCCCGAGGCGCGCGCGCGCGACCTCGCGCTGCTGGCGCACGAGCTCACCCATTGCCGGCAGTACGAGGAGTGGGGGTTCCTGCGCTACTATGTCCGGGGCGCGGCCGAGCAGGCGCGCCACCTACTGAGCCGGATGGGGGCGGCAGCCGATCCGTACGACTGGCGCCGCGGGCCGCCGCGGCGGTTCGAGGAGTATGGGATGGAGCAGCAGGGGCAGCTGGTCGAGGACGCCTACCGCGGCGACCCGGCCGCCCGGTTCATTCTCCGCGAAGGGAGCCCGCGGCAGGCCGACGTGTGACGAGCGGGCGGTGATTCGTCCTGTCCTGTACCTCCCCGAGGCAAGCCCGTGGATCTCCGTCGTCCCATTGCCGGTGCGCTTCTCCTGCTCGGTGCCTGCTCCGATCCCACGGGGCCGGGCGCGGCGGGCGCTCTGCGCATCGTTCCTGGTCAGAAGACCGTGGAAGCTGGAGCGCAGGTACAATTTCTTGCAGTCCGTCTCTCGCGATACGGCGATACGCTGGCGGCGCCCGGGGTGCTCTGGTCGAGCAGCGATCCGGACATCGCATCCGTATCCGCCGATGGTCGCGTCTCGGCTCATCGCACGGGAGCGGTCACGATCGTGGCGTTGCTATCGACCGAGCGGGCCACGGCCAGCGTCGACGTCCAGCGCCGCTTCAAGGCGAGCGCCGTTGCGGTCGGGAGTTCCCATGTATGCGCGCTCGACCTGGCAGGGAAGGCGTGGTGCTTCGGGCAGGACGGCAGTGGGAGTCTGGGACTCGGAACGTTCGGGGAATTCAGGCCGACCATGTCGTCGCCGGTGATCGCCGCGCCGACATTCACCGCGATTACCGTGGGCTTGAGCGCATCATGCGGCCTCTCGACCGACCGGCAGGCCTGGTGCTGGGGCTCGAACTTTTCGAACGGGCTCGGTCACTTCCCACGCCGCCAGGATTCAGCTGTTCCCGTGCTCGCAGACACCCTCCGGACCTACGAGTTCATTTCCAGTGGCTCCTCGAATGTCTGCGGCCTGAGCGTCGGTGAACTTTACTGCTGGGGGAGTGTCTACAGGGAGCCGGGAGCACAGCTCACCAGTCTCCAGTTCAGCTACATATCAGTTGGCGCGTTCGATGCCTGTGGGGTCACCACCGACGGAAACGCGGTCTGCTGGCACGTCTCCCAGTTGAACATCGCAACCGGACCCGCCGCCCCGCGCTTCACGCGCGTCAGTACCTCCGAGGACTGGGATGCCAGGGGGCCGTACGTATGCGGAATCGCGGTGGATGCGACTCTCTACTGCTGGGGAAAGAACACCCACGGCCAGCTGGGGGATGGCTCGACCGAGTCGCGCGACGCACCGGCACCCGTGAGCAGCAACCATCGGTTCACCGACATCAAGACCCATTCGAACTATGCCTGCGGCCTCACCGATGCGGGGGTCGCGCTCTGCTGGGGCGCGAACGATCATGGACAGCTCGGGCGAGGCGACTCGACGGCCGCCCTGGTTCCTCAACTCGTCGATACGCCGGCCCGCTTCACGACGATCAGCATGAACCCGGGCACGGGCGCGGGTCCGCTGCGAGAGCTGGTCTGCGCCATAAGCACCGAGAATGACCTCTACTGCTGGGGCGAGGACTCGGGGCCGACTCCGACTCCCGTGCTCTATTGATGTCCCCGCCCATGGACAAGCCGATCCAGTCCAGGCGAGCGTGGCTCCTCGCCGGTGCACTGATTGCCGCATGCGGCGGGGAGAGCACGGGGCCGGAGGACCTCGCGCCCGTCGCCTCCATCGCGATCGAAGGTGCAGTCGATACGCTGGTGCTCGGGGACATGCGGACGCTCCGAGCGGTCGCACGCGATTCCGGCGGCCGCGTGCTCGCCGATCGCCCGGTCAGCTGGAGCTCGAGCGATCCTGCCGTGCTCGCCGTTTCGGCAGGCGGGTCGGTTCAGGCGATCTCCGGTGGCCCCGCGACGATTACCGTGACCAGTGGAACGGCGTCGGCGTCGGCAGAGATCGTCGGACGTCGCCTGCGCTACGATCGGATCTATCCCGGCACGGAGGTAAGCTGCGGGCTCGAATCCACGGGAGAGGCATGGTGCTGGGGAGCGGTGGGCACCGGAGGAACCGGTAACGGCTCGCTCGACCGGACCCGATCGGATGTTCCGCTTGCCGCTGCGAAGGGCTTCATCTTCGAGGCGCTCGCGATCGGTGGCGATTTCATGTGCGGGCGGCGTGCCGCCGGCGACGTGGTCTGCTGGGGAGAGAATGCCGCGGGGCAGCTGGGCGACGGCACCACGTCGGCGCGAGGAGTCCCGGCCGTCGTCCCCGGGCTGAGCTCCGCCTCGTCCATCGTCGCGGGCGGGAGGCATGCCTGTGCCCTCGCCTCCGGGAAGGTGCGCTGCTGGGGTGCCAACGAAATGGGCCAGCTGGGTGATGGATCGAGGTCGGCGCGATCGCTTCCCGTCGAGGTCGCCGGCCTCGGCGCGGTGGCTTCCCTCTCGGCAGGATACGCCCACACCTGCGCAGTGAGCGATGGCCGGCCATTCTGCTGGGGCCGCGATTGGGAGGGCCAGCTCGGGCATGACACGGCGTACATCCGGCCGACACCGGCGCGGGCTGGGTCCACCGCGGAGCTCTCCCCCACCTATGCAGCCGTCACGGCATCCTATCGGCACAGCTGCGGACTCACGATGGCCGGATCCGTCTACTGCTGGGGCCTCCTGGAGTATCCGAATGATGTTCTGAAGCTGCACACCGCCCCGGAGGCCGCCGCGGCCGGCCACCAGTTCGTCACGATCCATGACGGCACCACGATCCAGTGCGGTCGCACGAGCGATGCGTCACTCTGGTGCTGGGGACTTCTGCTGGCGCCGGTGCAGGCGCCGGCGAACGCGCCCGTAGTCGACGCCGCCGTTTCCGATGCAATGGCGTGCATGCTCGACCCCCTCGGTTTCGTTCGCTGCTGGAGCCCCGTATATGGGCCGAGCCAGGAGCCCGCGCTCATCCAGGGCACACCTGCTTTCACTTCCATCGCCGCGAGCTCGGGCCCGGAAAAGGTGTGCGGCCTGGTTGCCTCCGGCGCGGTCTGGTGCTGGCCTGCCTGGCCCGCGTGGCAACCCGGTGCCGCGACGCCCACGGATTTCTCGCAGGGGCAGACCTTCGTATCGATATGGGACGGCTCGACCGGTGTCTGCGCGCTGACGGCGTCGGGCGACGTCTGGTGCACGGGTGACGACGCATTGGAGCCGGGCCCGCTCGGATTCGCCTTCATTGCCGTCGGGTCCGGAGAGGCGCACGGCTGCGGCCTGGCCGCCGGCGGGTCGGCATGGTGCTGGGGAAGCAACGCGGCAGGTCAGCTCGGCGATGGAACCACCACCGATCGGAGCTCGCCGGTCGAGGTGTGGGGCGGCCGCCAGTTCGCCGGCATCAGCACCGGAGGCTCACACACCTGCGCGGTGACCCATTCGGGAGAGGCGTACTGCTGGGGTTCCTCATTCGAGGGTCAAATTGGCGATGGAAATGGCGTCGACAGCCCGCTGCCGGTGCCCGTCGACGGCTCGCCGGGCCTCTCGGGCGTCGTGAGCGGCGGCGGCTACTTTACCTGTGGACTCGACCTGACCGCGTCGGCTCTCTGCTGGCGTGCGGACGGCCCAAGCCGGGTGCGCCCCGCCATCGCCCCTGCGCCTGTCGTGAGGCTCGCTGTGGGAGACTGGCACGCATGCGGCCTGGATACAGCCGGAGTGGCCTCCTGCTGGGGCAGGAACTACGCGGGCGCATTCGGCAACGGACAGCAGGGATCAGCCCAGCAGTGGACGGCTCAGGCAGTGGGCGGGGGGATTCGCTTTGGTACGATTGCCGCAGGCGGATTCGTGACGTGTGGGCTTTCCACGGACGGCACCGCGTTCTGCTGGGGCAGCAACTACAGCGGCGCGGTCGGATCACCCGGCGCTCGAGGCGCCGTCGCAGTCGGACTTCCCGCGCGACTGTACGGCCAGGAGTAATCAGCCCCCAAGGGCACGGCGCAGCGCGTTGACGAACTGATCCACGTCCTCCTCCGTCGTGTCCCACGACGCCATCCAGCGTACCTCCGACCGCCGCTCATCCCACACGTAGAAGAAGAACGCCTCCTGCGCCGCCGCGATCGCGTCGGTGGGGAGCACGGCGAACACTGCGTTCGCGTCCACCGGCTGGGTGACGCGCACGCCCGGAATGTCGCGGACCGCCTGCGCGAGGCGGCGGGCCATGGCGTTGGCGTGCCGGGCGCTCCGGAGCCAGAGGTCGTCCTGCAGCAGCGCATCGAACTGCGCCGCGACGAACCGCATCTTGGAGGCGAGCTGCATCCCCTGCTTGCGGATGAAGCGGAAGTCTCGCGCGTGCGCCGGGTCGAAGAAGACGACGGCCTCGCCGCCCAGCAGCCCGTTCTTGGTGCCACCGAAGGAGAGCACGTCCACGCCCGCGTCGGTGGCGATGGCGCGGAGCGGTACGCCCAGGGACGCCGCGGCGTTCGCCAGCCGCGCGCCGTCCATGTGCAGCAGCATCCCCTGCCCATGTGCCAGGTCGGCCAGCGCGCGGAGCTCGGCTGGCGTGTACACAGTGCCGTACTCGGTGGACTGGGAAACCGAGATCACCCGGGGCTGCACGTGGTGCTCGACCCCGACACCGGTGATCCGGGCACGCACCAGTTCCGGCGTGAGCTTGCCATCCGGCGGCGCCACGCCGAGCAGCTTGCAGCCGACGTAGCGCTCGGGCGCGCCGCATTCGTCCACGTTGATGTGGGCGAAGTCGGAGCAGATCACCGCCTCGTGCGGCCGCATCACCGCCTGGAGCCCGAGCAC
>DAIMFY010000156.1:0-5553 GCA_036724295.1 Gemmatimonadales bacterium
GGCTGGATATGCGCATCGCCCCGGCTCGAGGGCACACCGTACTCGGCGATGAGGACCGGCATGTTCTGGTGATGCCGAACCAGGTCGGACAGATAGCCGAAGTAATTGGAGCGGCCCTCGGGTGAGCGTGCCTTGTTGTATCCCGGATCGTACAGCATGAAATCGGGATAGTAGGGATAAGCATGAAAGCTTGCGAACCAGCCGGCCGGGTTGGCGGTGGTGGGGCGGAAGAGCTCCGCATCCAGCCCGATGGCGTCGTTGTCGTATTCCAGCCGGTTGCCTTCGGCCTGGCGCCCGGCGCGGCGGCGCCAGGCGCGCTCTTCGTCGCCATTCGCTTCGGTCGGGTGCGTCAGCGGATCGAGCGTGGGCCAGTTGGTGTAGGCAATCGGTCTCAGTGCGTTCCAGCGGTCAAACTCGTAGGCCAGCATCGTATCGCATTGCTCGGCCAGCCAGCGGTCCATGGCTGGCGCTGCCGCCGACGCGAGGAAGCGGCCGAGGTACGGCGCCGTTCCGGGATGCCGCTGGTCGAATGCCGTGACGGCAAAGGGCTCCCACTCCCGCCCGATGATGAACGCCATGGTCCACGCAGACACATCGGCATCATAGCGGCCGCTGGCGTGGCCCGGGCGCACCGGCAGGTCGGCGTGACCGTGGATCACGTCTACCACCCGGTGCATCTCGGCCCGGAACTGCGCTGCGAACTCCGGGGCGTCAAAGGCGCCCTCGTCGGGCAGTTCGGTCCAGACTCCGTGCACCAGCCACAGGACCGAGTCGGGGTGCTCCAGGTTCCAGCCGCGAAGAGCGCGGTAGAACTCCGGCGGGAGTATGGTGTAGAGCCGCACGGCGTTGGCGTGCATCGCCGCGATCAACCCGAACCAGTTCCCGTAGAGCGAAGAATCGGTGGGGAATTCTGAGGGAAACTTGCCGGGCAGTGCCACGCCCATGTTGACGCCCTTGAGCCAGAGGGAATGCCACTGGCCATTCTGGCGCACCTGGAATTGCGTTCCCTGGACACGGGACGCGAGCTGCAGGCGGCCCGGTCTCGGCGCGTCGCCGAGCGGGGGGCGGCGCCAGCCGGAAATGAGGCGGTCGAGCACCGCGCTCGCGCTCGGATCGCGGGGGGCGAGCGCAAGTGCGCGGCGCGCCGCCATGACCGCGCCGGAAGAGTCGCCCAGCCGCTCCCGTCCGAGAGCCAGCCCGACCCAGGCATCGCCATTGGCGCTGTCGGCGGTCACGGCCCGGGCGAACAGGGAATCAGCACGGCCGGGATTGCCCCGCCTGAGCGCGAGGAAGCCGTTGCCGGTGATGGCGTCGAGATTGGAGTGGCAGAGAAACAGGGCACGGCGGAACTGCCGCTCCGCGGCATCGAGCGAGTCCTGGCGGAGGCTGGCCCAGCCCGCACTCGACGCCATGCCTGAGGGTGGCGGGCAGGGTGTGGTCTGGGCGGCCAGTGGTCGAGCGAAGCTGAGCAGGAGTCCGACCCCAACCCACCGTGCAGTCAGGCCGTATATGTTCATGCGCATGGACGAGCCGATTCCGGAAGTGACGCAGCCCGATACGCGGGCCCTTGGGCGAATGCTGGTGGACACCTTCGGCAAGGGGTGGGCCAAGGGTAACGTAGAGCTACTTCTGAGCGTTTTCACCGCTGAGGCGGTCTTCATGCCCACACCCCATGGCGAGGCGCTCCGGGGCATGGCGGCCATCCGGGAATATTGGGTCGAGACGCCGTACCACCAGTCGGAGATCTCCTTTTCGTCAGGTGAAATCTTCGCGGCCGGCCCCTGGTTCTCCGCCGAGTACAAATGTGTATTCCGGCGCCGCCGCACCGGCCAGTGGCTGGACGTGCGGGGAGCCATGTTCTGCGAGACCGAAGGGGAAAAGATCAGCGAGATGCGGCTCTACTGGCACCGTGAACCCTGAAGACCGTCGTAAAGGTCTACTGTCTACGGTTGACCGTTGACCGTTGACCGTTGACCGATGGCTGTGCGTCTCCACCCAAGGACGCCAGGGAACCCGGTCCGAGCCCCAAGTGTTTACCCCATAATGACTTGGTGCCATGGCACGGGGCTCGCAGTTTCAATCTGGTCGTTGCAGTCCCATCCGTCAGGTTCTCAGCAATTCGGAGGCGAGACATGTTCGCCACAGTCCTCCTTTCACTTCTGGTTCCGGCTCCGGCGCCCGCCGTCACGCTCGCGCCGCAGGATCCGCCGGTCCGGATCGAATTGAACAACGACCGCCAGTTCGTCCGCGGTGAGCATGGCAAGGTCAAGATCCGCACCGACGACGACGGCTTCCTGGTGGTGCTTCACGCCGATCCGGATGGCCGCGTACGCGTGCTGTTCCCGCTTGACCCTGACGATGACAATTACGTCCGGGGCCGCCACACCTACGAGCTTCGTGACCGGGGCGACCGCGAAACCTTCACAGTGGACGCGGGCTCCGGGCAGGGCGCCATCTATGCCGCGATTTCCCGTGATCCGTTCCGGTTCGATGCCTTTGCGGTCAACCAGCACTGGGACTATGACGCGCTGAACGCCCAGGATCCGGGTTCCGATCCGGAGCCGGTGCTGGATGACATCGTCCAGCGCATGGCAAGCGGCCGATACGATTACGACTACGTCACCTATGACGTGTACGAGAGCCAGTATTCGAGCGTAAGCTATGGCGCGCCGGCCGTGGTCTACACGCCGTCGTACTATTACTCGTCGTACTACTGCGACTCGTTCTTCGATTACTACTGCGACCCGTACTATTACTCGCCCTCTCGCTTCAGCGTGTCGGTGCGCTACGGCTCGCCGTACTATTACCGGCCGTACTACGACCCTTACTACTACGGCTACTACCAGCCCTACTATTACCGACCAGCCAGGTATTACGGTTACCCCACGTACTACCCTTACTACAATACGCCTGGCGTCGTCGGCTACCGCCAGCGCTACACCACGCCGTCGCAGTTCAAGCAGTCTGACCGGTTGTGGGATGGCGTTCCATACCGTGATCGAATGGCGGGATCCCCGGCCCGGTCGGTAAACACGGTGTATGACCCTGCGCCGGTCCGGCGCGGAACCACCTCGGGGGACATGGGGCGCTCACCGGTGAAGAATGCCGAGGCGCCGGCCAATGCAGAGCCCAGGCGCAGAACGCCGGATGCCGCACGCCCGACGCCGAACGTGGAGCGCCAGGCCCCGAGCGAACCAAGCCGCCGCCCCAGTGTCGACCGTCGGCCGTCGGCCGCTGACCGCGGTTCCACGGAGCGCAGCGGCAGCGGTGAGCCGCGCCGGGCACCTCCCGCGACGGTGGAGCGCCGCCCCTCGAGCTCGAGGAGCCAGGGCGAACCCGAGCTTCAGCGGCGAAGCGAGCCCCGTTCGGCTCCCAATATCGAACGCGCCGAGCCGGCACGCCGAGCCAGCGAGCCAAGCGTGAGCCGTCCGGTGGAGCGCTCGGAGCCTCCGCGCCGGGTGGAGCGCCCGGCGCCGCAGGTGAGATCAGCCCCGCGCTCGGCGCCGTCGGCTCGCTCGGCGCCGCCTCCGCGCAGCAGCGCCGCTCCGGTCCGCGCCAGCGCGCCCAGGTCCGCACCGGCGCCAGCATCGAGTGGTGGTGGGCGGAGAGGACCGCGGTAATTCGGACGCGGGACGCGGGACATATGACGTGACAGGTAGGGGCGGCCCGCGGGCCGCCCCTACCTGTTTTGGATCACCAGATCTTCGCCCGCGAAGCCGCCGGCGCCACCATCGGGTCTCCCGCCTGGCATTTGAATGCCGCCTGGAACTCCGGCATGTTGGCGAGCGGACCATTCACTCGCCACTGTGCTGGTGCGTGTGGATCCACGTTGACCAGCAGCTTGGCGGTTTCGGGGCGGGTCATGCCGCGCCAGATCTGCGCCCACCCAAGAAAGAACCGCTGGTCCGCCGTGAGGCCATCAATGGGCGCGGGCTCCGGCTTGCCCTCCAGCGACTTCCTGAAGGCGTGATAGGCGATGGTAAGGCCGGCGAAGTCGGCAATGTTCTCGCCCAGCGTCAGCTTTCCGTTGACATGAAAGGTGTCCACCGAGACGTAGCCATCGAACTGCTGCACCACCTTGTTTGCCCGCTGCTCGAAGGCTGCGGCGTCGGCGTCGGACCACCAGCCTGACAGGTTGCCCTTCCCGTCGTATTTCCGGCCCTGGTCGTCAAAGCCGTGGGAAATCTCGTGCCCGAGTACCGCCCCCATGCCGCCGTAGTTGATGGCGTCGTCGGCCCTGGGGTCGAAGAAGGGTGGCTGCATGATGCCGGCCGGGAATACCACTTCATTCATGCTCGGGTTGTAGTAGGCGTTGACCGTGGGGGGTGTCATGCTCCATTCCGTGCGGTCCACCGGTTTCCCGATCTTGCTGATGTTGCGCTGCACCTCGAACGAACGCGAGTGCATGACGTTTACGCCGTACGGCTGCGCTACGAGTTCCAGACCGTCATACGAACGCCACTTGTCGGGATAACCGATCTTCTGGACGATGGCATCGAGCTTGGCATACGCCTTCTGCCTGGTCGCCGGTGACATCCAGTCGAGCTGCCCGATACGCTCCCGCAGTGAGGCACGGATGTTCTTCACCATGGTTTCGGCGCGGGCCTTGGATTCGGGCGTGAAGTGGGCGCGGGCGAAGGCCTTGCCCAGGATCTCGCCGAGGGAGCGGTCGGTGGACGCGATACAGCGCTTCCAGCGCGGCTGCATCTCGGTGACGCCCTGCAGGACGGTGCTGTTGAAGCGGAAGCTTTCCCCCTCGAGGTCACTGCCAAGCGAGGGAGCGAAGCTGCGCACCGTCTGCCAGGCGAGGTAGTCACGCCAGGTCTCGACCGGTACGGCGGCCAGCAGGGAGTCGAGCGCCTGGTAGAAGCGTGGCTGCCCGACATTCACCTCGCCGACCGCCGGCGCCTTTCGCTCTGCCAGGAACGCCTTCCAGCCGAAGCCGGGAGTGAGCGACTGGAGGCTCGCCAGCGTGAGCAGGTGATAGGTGCTGTCGGCGTTGCGGCGTTCGGCTCGCGTCATCGAAGCGCGGGCGAGGGCGGTCTCCAGCGCCAGTACCCGGTCGGCCGCAGCCGCGGCCTGGTTCGTGCCCAGCCCCACCAGCGCCATCATGTGGGCGACATGCTCCCGATACTGGTCGCGCAGCGCGGCCGAGGCTGAATCGGGCCTGGTGTAGTAGTCCCGGTCGGGGAGCCCGAGTCCACCCTGTGAGAGCTGGCCGATGATGCGGCTGCTGTTCTTGTCGTCCTGTCCCGCCCGGAAGGCGAAGCCGGCGCCGACACCCGCGGACTGCAGGACGGCCATTTCGTGTTCCACGCCGGCCCGGGTCTTGAGTGCGGCGATGTCTTCGAGCATGGGCCGGATGGGCTCGGCGCCGATCCGATTGATGGTGGTGGTGTCCATGCAGCTGCCATAGAAAAGTCCGAGCCGCCGGGTGTCCTCATCCGGGCCGGGATTGGCGGCGGCCGACTCGAGCGTCTCGCGCAGCGCCACGTAATTCGACTCCTGCAGTTCGTTGAAACTTCCCCAGGAGGCCTTGTCGGCGGGAATGGT
>DAIMFY010000157.1:0-5545 GCA_036724295.1 Gemmatimonadales bacterium
GCCCATCACGCCCCATCCAGTAATCACCCGCCCATCTCGCCCATCCTGCCCATCCTGCCCATCCTGACTCGCCCATCTCGCCCATCCTGCCCATCTTGCAGTCATGCAACGCACCCTCTGCCTCGACATCGGCGGCACCCATCTCAAGGCGGCGATCGTCGCCCCGGATGAATCATTCCTGAGCGACCGGGTCATGAGCGACACGCCCGATCCCATCGATCCCCCGTTGCTGATGGAGAAGCTGGGAGAGCTGGCGGAGCGGCTGCCGGAGTTCGACCGGGTCGCGGCGGGCTTTCCCGGCATGATCCGGCACGGCGTGATCCGCACCGCGCCCAACCTCGGCACCGCCGTCTTCGCGGGGTTTGACCTGGGTCAGGCGCTGGAGCAGCGCCTCGGCTGCCCGGCCCGCGTTGCCAATGACGCCGACATCCAGGGTCTCGGCGCCATCCACGGCGACGGCATGGAGATGGTGATCACGCTTGGCACCGGCTTCGGCACCGCCATTTTCCAGGATGGCGTGCTCGGCCCGCACCTGGAACTCGCCCATCATCCGTTTCACCATGGGCGCACCTACGAAGACCTGCTGGGCGACGATGCGCTCAAGCGCGATGGCGAGCCCACCTGGCGCGCCAGCCTCCGCCACGCCGTGGAACAGCTGCGGGCGCTCACCGCCTTCGATCATCTCTACATCGGCGGCGGCAACGCCCGCCTGATCGACCCGGATTCCCTGCCTCCGGACGTAAGCGTGGTGCCGAACACCGACGGCATTGCCGGTGGCGTCTGGCTCTGGGAAGAGCGGCACGCGGGCTGACGCGAAGGATGAGGAGAGCTTGCCGCACAATTCATTACGGGTCACGCGAGCTAACGCCTAGATTACTACTGCGAGTGGCATGACCCGCGGCACCCGCGCCGCGCCCGCTGCCCACATCGGAGGAAAGCCATGTTCCGGGAAATTCTCGTTCCGCTGGATGGCAGCCGGGTGGCGGAGACCGCCATTCCGGTGGCCGCCGCCATCGCGGCCCGCCACCAGAGCCGCCTGCACCTGGTCGCGGTCCACCTCCCCATCGTCCTGACCTCCGGCCTGGTGCTCTCGCCCGAGGTACCCATCAGCGCCAGCGCGGAACTCGACCAGAGCGCCCACGAGCAGCTCGTGGAGTACGTGGACCGGTGGCAGCAGACCATCGCGGAAGGAGACGGTCTCAACATCAGGGGCGTGGTGCTGAACGGCACTGACTCGGTGGCGGACCAGCTGCTCCGCTACGCAGAATCCAGCATGGTTGACCTCGTGGTGATGCACACCCACGCGCGCGGGGTGGTCGGCCGGATGTGGCTGGGCAGCGTGGCCAACGGGCTGGTGCAGCACGGCGGGATTCCCTGCCTGCTGCTGCGCGGCCCGCGGCCGGGCAGCGACCAGGAAGCCCCTGGGCTGCCGCTCCGGCCCCAGCGCATCCTGGTGCCGCTCGATGGTTCGGAGGAGGCCGAGCTGGGGGTGGATTTCGCCCTGGCGGTGGCGGTGGACGGCCTGACCGAGCTGCGGCTGCTGGGCGTGGTCAGCCCGATCCCGTTTGCGAACACCGCGCGCCAGCGGGATGACGAGCACGATGCGAAGCTGGAAATGGACGGGTACCTCGACGAGGTTGCCCAGAGGGCCCAGGCGCAGGGTGGCTCGGTGCAGACTCGATCGGCCCTGCACTACAATCCCGCGTCGGCCATTCTCGAGAGCGCCGCCGAGTGGAACGCCGATCTCGTTTCGATCGCGGCCTCGCAACGAGGCACGACAAGCCGGATCTTCCTTGGCAGCGTGATTGATTTCCTGCTGCGGCGCTCCTCCATCCCGATGCTGGTGTGGCGCCACCGCGAACTGGCGGGGACGACGCTCCTGCCGCCGCCGCATCGGGAGGATGGTGACCAGGAGGCTTGAGGGTTAACGCCCTCCCTCACGCCTTCGAAGCCGCCTTCCCTAACGCGCGCACGAATCCGCCGAGGTGATACGCGCCGGCTTCATCGGCCAGGAACGGGTCCATGACCGTGGCCCGTAGTACCACCAGCCCCGCTTCACCGCCCGCTTCCCATTCTTCCACCGAGCCAACGCCCAGCGCTGCAAGCAGCGGGGCGATGGCTCCAGCGTACATCGGCGCCTGGAAGCGGGTGCGGGTAAGGAAGTATTCCGGCTGCTCTCCCCCTTCGGCCAGGCTCATGCGTCGGTAGATCCGCTCGTTCAGGCGGTTCACCTCGGCGAGCGAGCGGGCATCAGCCGGCGCGAGCAGGAAGCAGACGATGTTGATGTCGGGCTGGGGCAGCATGACGACGCGGAAGCCATCGAGTCTGGCGTTGGCCAGCGCCGCGTGCAGCTTGCGCGCGCCCAGGGCGGTGCGTTCGATGAGGTAGCCATAGCCGCGCTCGTCCAGTGGCAGGACCTTGTGCGACAGCCAGACCGACGCAGCAGCAGCCCCGGGCTTCGAGCCCTCGAAGATGTAGCGGCCGAGGAATGCGGCTTCGTTCAGGGGAGCAGGCGTCGCCGCCTCCGTCAGGTACGGTGGGTCCACCGCCACGAGATTGCGGGCGCGCCGGTCCTTGAGCAGGATCGCACCGGCGGGATAGGGCACGTATCCCAGCTTGTGGGGATCAATGGAAACGGAGTCGGTTTCCTCCAGCGCCACCAGCGCCGAGACCAGCTCGTCCCTGGGCCAGGCAGAGCCGGTGCGCTCCCGGACTTCGGCCGCCGGCCGGCGGCTGCCGTCGGCGCGGCGCGTGATGGCGGCCACGTAACCGCCGTAGCACGCATCGGCATGCAGGTGGAACGCGAGCCCGAGTTCCTTTCCCGCACGACGTCGGAGCTCGGCAATCTGGTCGAGCTGGTCGACTGCGCTCTCCTCCGTGCTACCGCACACACTCACGCAGCCCAGGATCGGCGTTCGCCGCCGCCCGAGGCGGATGAGCTCGTCCCAGAGCGCGTCGGGATCCATCCGGCACCTGGCATTGACCGGGACAAAGACCAGCTGGCTGCTCCCGATCCCCAACGCGCGCACAATTTTTTCCCATGAGTAGTGGCCGGTGGCGGGAACTAGCACCACGCTCGGTGGAAGGGTGTCGCCAAACCAGTGGGCCAGCCTCACTCCGTATTCCTGATATCCGACCGTAGCGAGCGAATGGGCATCGAGCGCCTTCCGCACGGCGCTGGGCGGCGCCGACTGATGGAGCGCATCGAGCAGGTCGAGCGCGCTGGCGTTGGGAATGTTGAGGAGCGCCCAGAGCGACAGCGACTGGACCGGCGCGACCGACCCGTCGGCCAGGGTGACGTCGAGCGACACGGCGAGGTCCCGCGCCGCGAGCGCAAGCGCCACGGGGAGATAGTGAATGTTCCGCGCCAGCCAGAGCGCCTCGAAGTTGGCCACCGTGCCACCGGAGGTGAGGTGACCCCACGCCGCCTGGTCATCGTAGCCGATCATGCGCGCGAGCGCGGCCGCAACCTCGAGCTCCAGGGCGGTCGTCACCGGCGCCGCCTCGGCGGCAATGTTGTTCGGATTGTAGAGCAGAGCCGCGATGTACCCGACCTGGGCCGCGAGGGTCGGCTCGTAGATCATGTGGCCCTTGTAGCGGCCACTGAAGAAGGGAATGTCACGCTTGAGCGCGGCCAGCAGCCCCATCAGCTCCTGCGTCAGTGTCCCGACCGCCTCCTCGAATCCGGGACTTCGCTTGTCGGCCTCGCGTATGGTGGGGCCGTCTTCCGGATGAAAATTGCGCCGCCAGAACGCATGGTCCCGCAGCGCCTCGGTGACCAGCCGCTCCAGCAGGGCGGCGTTTTCGGCCTGGGGACCCAGGAACCAGGAGCGGATGGATTCGTCGGGGTGTGTCGTCATGAGAGGATCATGCACCGTCTTCATGAAGAGAGCCAGTGACGGTTCATGAGGATATGTTCGCACTGCTTTCACGATTCCTTGGCAGGCGAGACCGCAACTTGGGCATGGGCGGCGACTCGATTCATGGCAGCAGCGCACAGCGGGAGGGCCTGATGTTCAGCGAAATCCTCGTGCCACTGGATGGCGGGAGCGTGGCAGAAAAGGCGATCCCGCTCGCCGTCGCGCTCGCGAAGCGTCACGGCAGCAGGCTGCACTTCGTGGGGGTGAGCCGGCCGGTCATGTTCACCGATTCCGCCGCATTCTCGCCCGACGTCCCCGCGACCGCGAGCGTCGAGCTCGACCTGATCGCCGCCGAGGAGCTGGAGCGGTACCTGCTGCAGTCGGCCAGGCGGGTGGCGCGCGACGAGAACGTCTCCGTGCGGAGCGTCGTGCTGACGGGCGCGGAGCTGCCGGGCGACCAGCTGGTGGAGTACGCTCTGGGGCACACGATCGAGCTGGTGGTCATGCACACCCATGCGCGCGGCGCCGTGCGCCGCCTCTGGCTCGGCAGCGTGGCCAATGCACTGGCGCAGAAGAGCGGCGTTCCGTGCCTGCTGCTTCGTGGTCCCCTGGCGGCAACGACCGAGGCCATGATGCCGGTGCGGCCGCACCGCATCGTCGTCCCGCTGGATGGGTCGGTCTAGGCCGAGGTGGCGGTCGAGCTGGCGATCGCGTGCGCCGATCCCGAGATCACCGAACTGGAGCTGCTCACGGTCGTCTCGCCGCTGCCGTTCCCCGGCTCGCTGCTCGAAGGATCGACGCTCGACGCCCGCACGGCCGCGGCCGAGCGGTACCTTGCCCGCGTCGCGTCGCGAGCCACCGAGGCGGACATCGTGACCCGCTCGAGCGTGGTGGTCCACGCCAGCCCGTCGGCCGCCATCGTCGCGCACGTCCAGCAGCGCGGGGCCGACCTGGTCGTGATCGCGGCGCATTTCCGCAGCGGCGCCAATCGGGTCTTCCTGGGCAGCGTGATGGATCGGCTGCTCCGGAAGACTCACGTACCGATGCTGGTCTGGCGCAGCAAGGAGCTGGCCGGCACCGAGCTTCTGCCGCTTCGCGCCGAGCCGATGGAGCTGCTATTGCGCTGAGCGGGAGTGGGGTGGTCGGGTGGTGGGCTGGGCACAGGGCATCCGTCGCGAGGCGGGTGCCTTTGTGTGTATAGTCGTAGGTCGTAAGTCGTATGTCGTACGACTACGACTTACGACTTACGACCTACGACGTACGACTCAAAGAGGATTTCCAATGCTCCACCGTACAATAGGCCCCCTCAGCGTCTCCGCCATCGGCCTCGGCTGCATGGGGATGTCGGAGTTCTACGGGCCTGCCAACGAACAGCAGTCCATCGACACGATCCATCGCGCACTTGATATCGGCGTGACCTTCCTCGACACCGCCGACATGTACGGCATTGGCGAGAACGAGAAGCTGGTGGGACGCGCCATCGCAAAGCGGCGGAACGAGGTGACGCTGGCCACCAAGTTCGGCAACGTGCGTGATCCGGGCGATCCGTCCAAGTTCAGCATCAGCGGGCGGCCCGAGTACGTGCGCGCCGCCTGCGACGCGTCGCTCCAGCGGCTCGGCGTCGACCACATCGATCTCTACTACCAGCATCGGGTGGACCTGGAGACGCCGATCGAGGACACGGT
>DAIMFY010000158.1:0-5531 GCA_036724295.1 Gemmatimonadales bacterium
CCATCGCGAAAGGTGAGCCGGGCTTCATCGCCCCGGAGGGTCACGTGCTGGAGACCCAGCACCGCCCCCAGCCGCCTGAGGCGGCTGAGGTGCAGCAGCATCGCCGCCGGCTCCGGCAGCGGCCCGAAGCGTTCCCGCAGTTCGGCGCCAAGCCCATCAATTTCATCAGACGACTCCGCCCGCGCCAGTCGCCGGTAGATATCCAGCTTGACGTCGTCATCCGCGACATAGGCGTCGGGCAGGTGCGCCGCCGCGTCCAGCACCACGTCCGGCGGCGCTGGCGCCTCCTCGCCCCGGCCCCGCAGCGCGCGCACGGTCTCTTCCAGCCAGCGCATGTAGAGATCAAACCCGACGGCATGGGCGTGCCCCGACTGTTCCGCGCCCAGCAGGTTGCCCGCGCCCCGGATCTCCAGGTCCTTGAGGGCGATCCGGTACCCCGCCCCCAGGTCACTGTGATGCTCGAGCACCTTCAGGCGTTCCTCCGCGTCCCGGTCCATCATGTCGGGCACCAGGAGGTAGCAGTACGCCCGGCGGTGGCTCCGGCCGACCCGGCCTCGCAGCTGGTAGAGCTGGGCCAGCCCCAGGCGGTGCGCGTCGTGCACGATCATCGTGTTGGCGTTGGGCACATCCAGTCCCGATTCCACGATCATCGTGGTGACGAGGATATCCACCTCGCCCGCCACGAAGCGACGCATGACCTCCTCGAGGTCGTCGGCAGGCAGCTGACCATGCGCCACGCCCACGCGCGCCTGGGGTGCGAGATGCCGCACTCGCTCGGCGATGGTCTCGATCGTCTCGATCCGGTTGTGGACGAAGAACACTTGGCCGCCACGGTCCACCTCGCGGGCAAGCGCCTCCTCGAGCAGCGCATCGTCCCACGGTTCCACGAACGTCAGCACCGGGGACCGATCGCGCGGGGCGGTTTCGATAAGGGAGAGGTCGCGCAGGCCGGCAAGGCTGAGGTGCAGGGTGCGCGGAATCGGCGTGGCGGTGAGGGTGAGCACGTCCACGGCCAGACGGAAGGCCTTGAGCCGCTCCTTGTGGCGGACCCCGAACCGGTGCTCCTCATCCACCACCAGCAGGCCGAGGTCATGGAACTTGACGTCCCTGGAGAGCAGGCGGTGGGTCCCGATGACGATGTCCACCGTTCCCCTGGCCAGCCGATCCAGGACGTCCTTCTGCTCCTTGCCGGTGCGGAAGCGCGAGAGCACTTCGACCGTGATGGGGTAGTCGGCGAGGCGCTCCGCGAAGGTGTGCCCGTGCTGTTCGGCCAGGATGGTGGTTGGCACCAGCACCGCCGCCTGCTTGCCGCCCTGCACCGCCTTGAAGGCGGCGCGCACCGCCACCTCGGTCTTGCCGTAGCCGACGTCGCCCACCAGCAGGCGGTCCATCGGCAGCGGGCGCTCCATGTCCCGCTTGATCTCCTCGGTGGCCCGGCGCTGGTCGCGCGTGTCCTCGTAGAGGAAGCTGGCCTCCAGCTCGCGCTGCCAGCGGGTGTCGGGCGGAAAGGCGAAGCCGGCCGCCACCTTGCGCCGGGCGTACAGCTCCAGCAGCTCGGCGGCCATCTTCCGGATGGCCTGCTGGGCGCGGTCGCGCACTCGCGCCCAGCTGGTGCCACCCAGCCGGTGGATCCGGGGCGGCGGGCGGTCGCCGTCCTCACCGGCGGCACGGTAGCGCTCCAGCTGATCCAGCCGGTAGAGCGGCACATTGAGCCGTGACCCGCCCTCGTACTCCAGGATCGCCACCTCCAGGGTGCTCTGCCCCACCGTGATCGTTTCGATCCCGCGGTAGATCCCGATGCCGTGTTCCAGGTGGACCACGTAGTCGCCCTCGGCGAGCACGCCGGTGGCGAGCGACGGCGCCGCGGCGCGGTAGCGCCGGGTGCGCCGCACCCGGCGGGCACGCCGGAAAATTTCGTGGTCGGTGAGCACCCTGAGCCGGGGGAGCACGAAGCCGCCGTCGAGCGCGCCCACCGTCAGCGACGCATGCACGCCCCGTTCATCGAGGAGTTCCTCGAGCCGGTCGCGCTGTCCTTCGTTGTCGCAGAGAATCAGCGTGGGCGGGTCACTGCGCAGCAGCGCGGCGAGCTGGCCCAGGTCGCGATCGAGCCGCTCCGGCGGCAGCCAGCCGAGCTGGACATCCGGGGTAGTGCCGCGCAGAAACAGCCGGGCGAATGCGTCCAGCTGTGTGTGCCACTGCTCCGGGTCGACAAAGATCTCTTCCCGGCGGGGCACCTCGTTGCCCAGGCGTCGCGCCACGTCGAGATGATGCGCGGCCTCGTCCCATGCGCGCCGCGCCTCATCCAGCGCGGGGCCGTCTGCCTCGAGCATCACCAGCGTGTCTGGCGGCAGGAGGTCGAGCAGGCTACGCCGCTTTCCACCGGTTGTGCTCGCGACTGGCGTACTGGCCGGCACCGCCGTGAGCGGCAGGATGACGATCCGGTCCAGCTCCTCGCCTGAGCGCTGGCTGGTCAGGTCGAATCCGCGCAGCGATGCCACGTCGTCGCCCCACCACTCGAGCCGCGCCGGAAGCGCCATCCCGAAGCCGTAGACGTCGACGATCCCGCCCCTGACGCTGAACTGCCCCACTTCGGTGACCGTCGCCACGCGGTCGTAGCCCATCTGGGCGAGGCGCTCCGCCAGGGCGCCGGGGGGAAGCGTATCGCCCCGGCCGACGTCGAGCCGCAGCTGGGCGATGGCATCGGGCACGCGGGTCCGCTCCAGCGAGGCTCGGACCGTTGTCACCAGCAGTCGCACCCTGCCGCCGAGCAGGGCGGCCAGCGTTTCGGCTCGCTCGCCCGCGATCTCGAGGTGCGCCTCGTTCTCGCCCAGCGACTCGCGCTGGGGGTACAGGGCGACCGATGGGCCGCAGAGGAGGTTCAGGTCGGAGAGCCAGTGTTCGGCATCGGCGGGCGTCGCGGCGATCACCGCAAAGGTGCGCGCCGTGTCTTCCCTGGCGAGCCACGCCAGCAGCGCTGCAGCAGACGAACCGGGGGTTCCTGCCAGGGACAGTCGGCCGCCACGTGCGGGCAGCCGCTCGCGTACATCGAGTGCCCCGGGCGAATGGGCGATGGCATCAAGGATACGGTCGAGCGTCATGTCCTCTTTCGTCGTGTGCTCGCAACGAGCACTTCTCCCACAGCGGCGGCCAGTGCCAGCCAGAGCAGCGGTCCCCGAAGGTCTGCCCGCGCAGCGGATGAAAAGGCGGCGGCACCTGCTTCGTCCAGTGGCACGAGGCGGGCGCCAGGCCAGACCCGGCGGACTTCCTGGTCATCAGCCCGGCGGAGCCGGCTCTCGCGCGGATCCACGGCAGCCACCAGCGCACCAATCGTATCGCTGCCCGCCAGCAGGAAGTATGCGCCGAGCGAGGATGGCGTGAAGAAATCCCCGCCTTCCACAGTCCAGCGCCGGGTATCACGCCGCACCTCGGTGGTGCGGTCGGGCAAGGCGGACGGCGCGCCTGCCGCCGCCGTGATGAGCGCGGTCTCACCCCGGACGGCGCGGTTCAGGAGCCGGTCCATGAACGGCATGAACTCGGCCGACAGCGGCAGGTCGGTCCATTCGGGATCGAGCCGGCTGCCGAGCAGGATGATGTTGCCACTCCGCACCGCCCATGGCTTGCCGGCGGCGGAGACCAGCACGCCGGTGCGTCCGCTGCCGGGCGTCTCAAGGGTGTACCGTTGCGTGACGCGGTGGGCGCCCATCAGTCCGCTGCTGTCCGTCATGGTGGCGTCCAGCCGGAGCGCCCCGAAGTGCCACGCACTGCCGCGCTGCTGCAGCTGGCGGTTGAGTGCGCCCAGTTCGGCCGCGTCGGAGGGAGGCATCACGATGGAGGGGCCGGGACCGACGGTTCCCAGCCGGATATCATTGCCCGCGGCAATGCGGTGGTTCTCCTCCAGCACGTGGCAAGCGGCAGCAAGGTAACGGTCGCCCTGGTCGCAGCGCACCGACGCGACCGGAGCGACGTGCACCACCGTTTCACCCCGGTCGTCGAGCCGGAACTCATCCGGCGCCAGTTCGGCGCTGGCCACGTACCAACCGCCCGACGCGCTCGAGAGCGGAATACTCACACTGTCACCGGGGCTGACCAGCGTTTCCCGAGGCGGCGCACTGCCAAGCCGTGCCGTCAGCGCCACCGGCGCCGACGAGTCACCGGCCACCGCGACGACGAGGCGGCCGCCCTCGCTGGTCCACGGCTGCGGGCCGGCATCGACCGCCACAACGCCGCGGTTTGCCGGCGGCTGCTCGGACGGCCGCGCGACGATCAAGGGCGCGCGCACGCGTGCCGCCGTGAGGGCCGTGGCCTGGAGGTCCGACAGAAGGACGATTTCGCCCGGCCGCCGGTCATCGGCAAGAATGTCGTTGGCGAGTGCAATGGCATTGCCAAGATCCAGCCGGGACGGCAACACTGTAATGCTGTCGAGCACCGACTTGAGCGCTGCCGCGCTCCCTCGCCGCGGCCGACCGTCAGCGGGCACCAGCCAGAGCGCATCGTCGGGCGTGGCGCGATCGAGCGCCTGGCGAGCCGCGTGGGCGAGCGACTCGAGTTGCGGGGTGCCGCCAACCATCGCGCCACTGCTTGCGCTGTTGTCGAGAATGATCACCAGCGCGCCGGGTGCGTGGCCCGGGACACCCGAGAGACGCATCGTGGGACCGGCTGCCGCCAGCACGAGTGCCAGTACCAGCAGCATGCGGAGCAGCAGCAGGAGCCAGTGCTGGAGACGGAAGCGCCGTTGGTGTTCCGCCGTCGCCGTGCGCAGGTAGCGCACGGCGGGAAAGGCAATCGTCGGTGGCTCGCGGCGCGCCAGCAGGTGGAGGAGGAGCGGCAGCGCCACCGCAGGCAGGGCCGCCAGCATCCACGGATGGAGAAAGCCGATCATGCGCGACGTGGCGCCGCCAGCGCCTCCCGCAGTGCATCACCAAAAGGCTGGGTGGTGAGTACCTGATGGTAGCCGATCCCGAAGCGCCGACAGGCCACGTTCCATTGACGGGTCACGTCCCGCAGCGTCTCGGCGTACGCCTCGGCCCAATCGGCGGGGCGAAGGATCACCGATTCGCGGGACTCGGGGTCCTCAAACCGCGCCTCCGCCGGCCCTGACAGCGACACCTCGGCGGGATCCAGGACGTGAAGCACCAGCACCTGGTGTCCGCGATGGCGAAGGAAGCGAAGCGTGGCCATGGCAAGGTCGCGGTCCATCAACAGGTCGGAGATGAAGATCACCATGCCCCGGCGCCGCAGGAAATCCATGACCCGGCGCAGCGCAGGAGCCGCCGCCGTCCCCTGGCCGGCGCGGAGCCCGCCCAGCACGCCCGCCAGCTGCTGCCAGTGGCTGGTCCGGGCACGGGGGGGCACCACATGCCGCACGTCGTCGTCGAAGACGACCAGGCCGGCAGCATCACGCTGGCGGAGGAGTACCAGACTGAGGGCAGCGACAAGACGGGCGGCGTACTCCAGCTTGGACAGCGTGGCGGCCGGGTCGCCCGACCAGGCCATGGAGCGTGATGCATCCAGCACCATCATGGCCCGGAGGT
>DAIMFY010000159.1:0-5519 GCA_036724295.1 Gemmatimonadales bacterium
ACGCCAGTTCCAGTGACAACCCCATTACCGGCGAGACCCAGCACGTGGGCAGCATCACCCACGAGCAGGAAGTGGCGCTGGGACTCCAGGCGGCGCCCGAGATGGCCGCGCAGTTCGGTGGCGTGAGCAGCGATGTCCAGGCGACACAGGCCGTGAATGATGTCTGCGCCCGGCTGGTGAGCCGGAGTGATGCGCAGCAGGCCGCCGAATACTATCGGTTCGAGTGCCACCTGCTGGCCGACCCCAATACCATCAACGCCTTCGCCCTTCCCGGTGGCCAGGTGTTCATCACCGAAGGGCTGATGTCGAAGCTCAAGACCGAGGGCGAGCTGGCCGGCGTGCTGGGACATGAGATTGGCCACGTGGTGGCCCGGCACAGCGCCCAGCAGATGGCCAAGGCGCAGTTGACGCAGGGACTCACCGGTGCGGCGGTGCTGGCCACCTACGATCCCAGTGATCCATCCACCCAGCGGACCGCAGCGGTGGCGGCAATGATCGGCCAGCTGGTCAGCATGAAGTTCAGCCGGGCCGACGAGATCGAGGCCGACCAGCTGGGCGTGAAGCTGGAGAGCGAGGCAGGCTACGATCCCCGCGCCATGGTGGAAGTGATGAAGGTGCTGGAGGCCGAGGCGGGGGGCAGCCGCCAGCCGGAGTTCTTCAGTACCCACCCCAATCCCGAGAATCGCATCCCGCGCATCGAGGAAGCGATCAGGGCGCAGTTTCCGAATGGCGTCCCGTCGGGCCTGACGCCGTAGAGTCGTCGTTCTCCCTTGCCAGCGAGTCAAGCTCCGGCTGCATCCGGCCCGCATCGCGCAGGAACTCCTCGAGCGTGACGGTGTGCGCGATGCTGGCGCCGACCGGCCGCAGCTCGTCGGAGTAATGGAGACCGTTGTCGAAATCGGAGCTGTCGCTAAGCTCGCCCACGGCCACAAGCCCCACGAGACCGAGGGTGACGGCGCCGGCGGTCAGGAGCCTGCGGCGGTGTGGAAGGGTAGACACCAGGCTGAGGTGGGCGCTGAGCGCGGCGATGAAGATCGCGCCGGTGCCCACCGACTCCAGAATCGAGCGACCGGGCAGATCGGGCCAGAGGAATTCGAGGTAACCAGTGGCTGCGGTCCAGAGCGTCCCTGCGGCGGTGGCGAGTGAGGCGATGGCAAGATGGGTGAGGAACCCCGCCCGGCCGCCCTGCGCCCGTCCCACGATGGCCCAGATGCCGGCCCACACCGACAGCAGGGCGAGCACCAGAAAGGCGGCGCTCACCGCTGCCACGGCGCTCTCACCGTCGTAGAGCCGGAACGACGCCATCAGCATGGACAGGAGCAGTGATCCGCCGATGGCGATCCACGCGGCTCCGGGCGCCCGGACCAGGCGGGCGATCCGGCTCTCGTGTGCCAGCGGAACGGCCCGCGCCACCGAGTGTGCGGCATCCAGCACCCGAAGCACCGTCTCTCCCAGCCGCACGCTGCCACCCGATACCAGCCGGATCCTGGGCGAAATCGCGCTGCGGGCTCCGTCGCGGAGGCCATTGATGCTGCCGAGGTCCTCGATCGCGACCACGCCGTCGTCGTCGAGCGAGAGCACGGCGTGGTGCGCATCCACGTGGCGATCGTCCAGGATCACGTCGTTGTCGTAGGCCCGCCCGATGCGCACCGGAAACCGTTCCACGCGCTGGCGCGAGAGCAGGTGCTGCCGTCGGTCGCGGACTTCGACGATGATCACTCGGTCCACGTGATGCTCTCGAGAAAGCGCCGGGCCACCCGTTCGGCGTTATCGAAGCTCACGCCGGCCAGGGTGAGTGTGGTCACGAGCCCTTCCGAGCCCCGCGCGAGGGCGGCAGCCCGCACCACCACGTCGTAGAGGCCCTCCATCCGACGGTAGCGCCGGGCGCAGAAGGCGGTCCGGAGCGTGCCGGATTTCCGCGCGATGTTGCGGGTGACGCAGCGATAGCTCGTCACGTTCTTCTTGTCGCCCCAGAGTGGCGCATCTCCGCCGGAGAACTCCGACCCATAGAGCGCGTAGAACCGGAATCGGCCCAGCTCGGCGGAACTCAGCACTTCATGCGAGAGCTCGATGGTGCCGGCGGCCTGGTCCTCGGAGAGATAGACATAGTCGTCGGTGGAGCACTGGTGCGAAACGCGTTCGTATGGCTGGTCGGTGCTGCGATCAGCGTCGGCCCAGCACTTGAAGAATGAGGCCGGCTCCGTGGGCAGGGTGAAGCGGCCAATCCGCACAGTGGGAATGGGCTTCCGGAAGACCAGATCGAGATACTCGTCCTGGTAGGCCAGGATCTGCCGGCCCGCCTCGGCGAGGAAATCGTCCACGGGCGCAAATCCCGCCTTGCTGCTGCGCTCGAAGAGCGCCAGCGCCTCGCTGGCCGGCACCAGGAAACTCACCTGGTTCCCCTCGGTCGAGACGTTGACCCCGGCCACGTCTCCCGACGCCGAGAGGGTGGGCCCGCCGCTCATGCCCGGATTGAGCGAACCGGTGAAATGGATCTTGGGATAGAGCGTGTGTCGCAGGAGACCATTATAGGTCCCTTCCACGATGCTGAGCCCCAGGTCCTTGGGATGGCCGAGGGAGAAGAGACGATCGCCCTGCTCGAGCGGAATGTCATGCAGGGTAAACCACGCCACGGGCGGCGCGCTGCTGCGCACGAGGGCGAGGTCGTGCACCACGTCAATGGCAAGGAGCGCAACGCCCAGCGTGTCGCCGGCGGCGGTGATGATCCGCGCATCGTAGCGGCCGGGATCGTGGACCACCTGCGACATGACGTGATAATTGGTGATCACGTCCCCGTTCGCCGAGACATAGAACCCGGAACCGAGCGACGCCTTGGCCGCCGAGCCGTTCTCGGAGATCTCGATCTTGACGACGCGGTTCCCGAACTGGCGGAAGACCGATGCGGAACCGGGTGAGAGTTCTTGCGCCCCCAGGGGCCGAATGCCACCGGCCACGCCCGGCAAGAAGAGGGCACACGAAAGCACGAAAGGGCGAAAGGAGTTGATGGGCATCAGCCTGGAGTCTACGGTCGACGGTCGACGGTCGACCGTTGACTGTAGACCGTCGACCTCCTGAACAGAGCTCTACCGAGTGGAGTGGCTGCTGCCAAAGTTTATCGCCTAACCGTCCCCACCGCGAGGGCCGCTATCTTTTCCTCATGGGACAAGCTTCTACCCGGCTGCGGGTGCTGCGCGCCGGGTTCCGCACGCTCGCCCCCATGGCGCCCACCCTCGCCGCAGAATACGCCGAGCGGATATTCTGTCGCCCGCCGCCGCGCGAGCTGCGGGATGCCGAGGCGCGCTTCCTTGCGACCGGGCGCCGGAGCGAGATTCGCACGGACACCGACCGGCTCGCCGCCTGGGAGTGGGGATCGGAGGGCCCACTGGCCATCCTGCTCCACGGCTGGGGCAGCCGGGCCGCACGCTGGCATCCGCTCGTTCCGGCGCTGGTCGAGGACGGCTTCCAGGTGCTGGCCTACGACCAGCCGGCGCATGGGGAATCCAGTGGCCAGCTCGCGTCACTGCCGCAGTTCGTGCGATCGCTCGAGGCGGTTGTGGCGCGGCTCGCTCGTGCACCGGCGTTGCTCGTGGGCCACTCGCTGGGCGGGTCCGCGGCGGCGATCGCCATGGCCCGCGGCATGGCGGTGGGCCGCATCGTCCTGCTCGGCGCGCCATCGGAACAGCGGGAGTATGCCGAGCGGTTTGCCCGGACAGTGGGCCTGCCCGACGAGTCGCGTGACATCATGACCGACAACCTGGCACGGCGCCTCGGCTTCACCTGGAGCGACCTCGACCTTCCCGAACTCGTTGCTGACAGCACGGTGCCGGCGCTCGTTGTCCACGATCGGCAGGACTCCGATGTCGGTTTCAGCCATGCCGAGCGGATCGTTGCGGCGTGGCCCGGCGCCGAACTGCTGCCCACCTCGGGACTCGGGCACAGCGGCGCGCTGGAGGAAGCCAGCGTGATCGCGCGGATCCGATCCTTTGCCGCGGGCGCGCGATGATCCTCATGGATCGCGTCAACCTGCTCGCCCCGGGCTGGTCGCACGTGGTGTCATCCAGCCATGATATCGCGGAACTGGAACGCTTCCGGATCGAGGTCGGTGCTCCACCCGCCGCGCTGCAGCTCTCAAACCCGCGCTGGCCGCATCTCGACCTGAAGCTGGAGCCGCGTGACCGCGCGCTTGCGCGGGACGGTGTCATCGTCTTCGAAACCACGCGCGAACTGATCCGCCACATGCACCTCCTGCACCGACAGGAAGCACGATGATGCTCGAACTCCTGCTGAACGCCGATCTCCATGTCCCGAAGCGGGTGGGGCACCGGCACCTGCTGGTGGCGGGCGGTCGCATTGCCTGGATCGGCACCGAGGTGCCGGAGATCCGGGGCGTACCGGTGAATCGCACCGATGCGGAGGGGCAACGCGTCATTCCGGGCCTGGTGGACGGCCACGTGCATATCACCGGCGGCGGTGGCGAAGCGGGCCCCGAGTCCCGCGTCCCGAGTCCGGCGCTCAGTGCCTTCACCCAATCCGGGACCACTTCCGTCATTGGCCTCCTCGGCACCGACGACAGCATTCGCTCCCCGGAGGAGCTGCTGGTCACCACCCTGGCGCTCCGGCGCCTCGGGCTTTCTGCCTGGTGCCTTACCGGTGGCTACCACCTCCCACCGCGTACAGTCACCGGCGATGTGCGTTCCGACCTGGCGCTCCTGGAGCCGGTGCTCGGCGTGGGTGAAGTGGCCATCAGCGATCACCGATCAAGCCAGCCGACCCTCGATATGCTGCTCGCCGCGGCGGCCGATGCCCATGTGGGTGGACTCCTGGGCGGGAAGGCGGGCATACTGCATCTCCATGTCGGGGACGGGCCGCGGGGGCTGTCCCTCGTACGCGAGGCCATCGCCGGGAGCGAGTTGCCGGCGGGGGTCTTCAATCCGACGCACGTGAACCGGAGGCGGGCATTGCTCGACGAAGCAACGGAACTGGCACGCGCTGGTGCAGTGGTGGACATCACTGCGTTCCCGGTGGCGGAAGACGAAGATGCATGGCCGGCAGAAGTGGCGTTGAGCCGCTATCTCGAGAGCGGCGCGCCGGCCGGGCGGGTCACGGTGAGCAGCGACGCGGGCGGGTCGCTGCCGGTGTTTGACGCGGCGGGCCGGGTGACGACAATGGATGCGGGCCGCCCCCGGGCACTGCTCGATGCGCTCCGGGCCGCACTCGACGCCGGCTTGCCGCTGGAGCGCGCCCTGCCAGCCTTCACGCTGAACCCCGCCGCACACTGGGGGCTCATCGGAAAAGGGCGGCTCGATGCCGGCGCCGACGCCGACCTGGTCGTGCTGGCGGAAGACGGCAGCGCAGCGCACGTGATGGCGCGGGGGCGGTGGCACGTGCGCGACGGCAAGGCCATCGTGAAGGGCCCGCTGGAGGACGGGCAGTGAGGGATATCGTGCCTTCAGGGGGCGCCGGTTATGTGGTGCCGGTGGGTGGAGCGGAGGACAAGGTTGGCGCCAGCATGATTCTCC
>DAIMFY010000160.1:0-5515 GCA_036724295.1 Gemmatimonadales bacterium
TCTCCGCCGTCGATGCTGGTGTGCCGGTCCTCCAGCCCGAGCGGCCGGTGGGCGATCTGTTCCTCGCCGCGCTCCGCCGGCTGGAACCCGACCTCGGTGTGGTGGTGGCCTACGGCCATATTCTTCGCCCCGAAGTGCTGGCGCTGCCTCGCCTGGGCCTGGTCAACGTCCACGCGTCGCTGCTGCCCGCGCTGCGGGGCGCGGCGCCGATCCAGTGGTCCATCGCCAATGGGGACACCGAGACCGGCGTGAGCATCATGCGGATGGACGCGGGCATGGATTCGGGCCCGGTCTACCTGCGGGTCCCGACACCGGTGACCGCCAACGATACCGGTGGTTCCCTGACGGCCCGGCTGGCCGAGCTTGGCACGCAGGCACTCCTGGAAACGCTCAACGACCTGGTGCGGGGCCAGGCAACGCCGGAGCCGCAGGATGAATCGCTCGCCACCTTCGCGCCCAAGGTGACACGCGAAACCGCGCACATCGATTGGGGCCAGGACGCGGCCACCATCGCCCGGCGGATCCGCGCGTTCGATCCGGCGCCCGGCGCATGGACTACGCTGGACGGCACCGACATGAAGCTGTTCGGCGCTCGCGCCGCGCCTGCGAGCGGAATACCCGGCACCGTCCTCGATGCCGGTGAGACCATGATCATTGCCGCAGCATCGGGAGCGGTGGAAGTTGCCGAAGTGCAGCCGGCAGGACGCCGCCGGATGCCCGTGGCCCAATGGACACGCGGCCGCGCAGTGGCACCCGGCCGGCGCCTGGCGTGAGGCCGCTGGCCCGCGTGCACGCCGTCACGAACGCCGCGGTGCTCGCGCTCGACGATCTCGGCGTGCGGGCCGCGGCGCTCGCCTCCGGTGGCAGTGCGGTGGCCCTCCACGCGCGTGACCACGCTGCGGCGGCAGAGGAACTTGCGAGGGTTGCGGATCGTTTTGTGAGACTGGCGCGTCCCGCTGAAGCGCAGGTCTTTGTGAACGGCAGGGCTGACATTGCGCGCGCCGTAGGTGCGCACGGTGTGCAGCTTGCGGACGACGACCTGGCTCCTGATGATGCCCGGCTGGTGCTCGGTGATGGGCTGGTTGGGCGGTCCGCGCATTCGGCAGATGACGTGCTTCGGGCGCGCGACGAGGGCGCCGACTTCGTGATCCTGGGCCACATATTCCCGACCCCGTCACACGCGGGGCGGCCGCTGGGGCTCGAGGAGTTGAAGCGCGGCGTCGCCGCCGGCATTCCGGTGGTGGCCATTGGCGGCATCACGGTGGAGAACGCCGCCAGGGTCCGCGACAGCGGCGGCTGGGGTGTCGCCGCCATCCGCGCGCTCTGGGAGGCCGCCAATCCTGCGGAAGCGGTGCGCCAGCTGCTGGCGCCATGGACGGAGGGACGTGATGAGCAATCTTGAACTGACCGTGACACTGAACGGCGAGCCAAGACAGCTCGCGGCGCCCCTGTCACTGGAAGGACTGCTGCAGCAGCTCGGCCTGGACTCACGTGTCGTGGTGGTGGAGCACAACCGGCGGATCGTCCGCCGCGGGCAGCTTGCCGAGACCGCGGTGGCCCAGGGTGATGCCATTGAAGTCGTGCACTTTGTCGGAGGGGGATGAGACCATGACGGTGGACACACCGTTTGAACTTGGTGGCCGGGAATTCCACTCCCGGCTGCTGGTGGGCACCGGCAAGTACCGGAGCAACCAGGAGATGGTGGATGCCATCGAGGCCTCCGGCGCCGAGGTCGTGACCGTGGCAGTGCGGCGAGTGGATCTCGATCGCAACAGCGAAGCTGGCATCCTGCATCATCTGTCGCCCGAACGATTCTTCCTGCTGGCCAATACGGCCGGCTGCTACACCGCCGACGATGCCATCCGATATGCCCGGCTCGCGCGGGAGGCCGGCTTCAACGAGTGGGTGAAGCTCGAGGTGATTGGAGACCAGGAAACCCTGCTGCCGGATACCGAGGGACTGCTCTCAGCCACCAGGCAGCTCGTCTCCGAAGGCTTCAAGGTGCTGGCCTACACCAATGACGACCTCATCACCGCACTCCGGCTGGAGGACGCCGGCGCCACGGCCGTGATGCCGCTCGCATCGCCCATCGGCAGCGGGCTCGGCCTCATCAATCCCTTCAGCATCCGCACCATCAAGCGCCGGTTGTCCGTGCCGGTGATCGTGGATGCCGGCGTCGGCACCGCGTCCGATGCGTGCATTGTGATGGAGCAGGGAGTCGACGGTATCCTGATGAACACGGCGCTGGCCCAGGCGCGTGAGCCCGTCGCCATGGCGCATGCCATGCGCCTCGCCGTGGAAGCGGGCCGCTCTGCGTGGCTCGCCGGCCGGATGCCGAGGCGCGAAGTGGCCATGCCGTCGACGCCGGAAGTGGGGATGCTGGCCTGACTGCGGACTCGGGACGCGGGACGCGGGACTCGATATCACCGAGTTCGCGTCCGGTGTCCCGGGTCCCGCGTCCATCCGGGGAACCCAACCTGTCTACCAAGCAACGCGCCTCAGGCATCCCGCCCCGCCGGGCCGCGCTCACAATTCTGGCGCAGGTCCAGGAGGGGCGGCCGTTCGACCAGGCGCTTGACGACGCGGTGCGACGGCTCGCCGATCCCGATCGCCGGCTGGCGCACGAGATTGCGGCCGGCGTGCTGCGGCGCCAGCGCGAGCTCGATACGTCACTCGCGCGCTTCGTCCCGCGCGGATGGCAGGCCGTTTCCCCATCCCTGCAGAACATTCTCCGGATCGGCGCCTATCAACTGAGCGCGCTCGATCGCGTTCCGGACCATGCCGCGGTAAGTACCGCCGTGCAGCTCGCGCGCGAGACCGGTGGCGTGCGGACTTCCGGATTCGTGAATGCGGTGCTGCGGAAAGTCGCCGCTGTCCCGGCGCTCGCGGCCGACGCGTCCGCCGGATCGCTCGCGGAGCGTTACTCTCATCCCGACTGGCTGGTGGAGCGGTGGCTGGACCGATTTGGCGCCGAGGGCACCGAGCGGCTGCTGCGCTGGAACAACGCGCCGCCGGACCTGGTGCTCCAGCCAGCGCGCTCCTCACTGGATGAGCTGGAGAAGCGCTGGACCGGTTCGGGCATTCCGGTGCGCCCCGCACCGTGGGGAGCGGGACTGGTCACCGACCGCAGCCGCCCCGACGAACTGCCCGGCTTTGACGAAGGCGCCTTTTTCGTCCAGGACCCTGCGCAGGCGCTGCTCGCATGGTTTGTCGACCCGGCACCCGACGCCACGGTCGTCGACCTCTGCGCTGCACCGGGAGGCAAGGCCCTGGCGCTCGGCCGGCTGGTGGGCCGGCTCGCCGCCATGGAGAAGCATCCACGCCGGGCGCAGCGGCTGCTGAGCAACCTGGCCCGGGCCGGAAGCGGCCGCGAGGCGGTGCTGGTGGGAGACGCCCTCCAACCACCCCTTCGGCCCGCCGGCCTGGTGCTCCTCGATGCCCCCTGCCTCGGCACCGGCACCTTTGCCCGCCATCCCGACGCCCGCTGGCGCGTGAGCCAGGAAGCGCTGGCGTCGCTCGCGAAGCACCAGTCGCGGCTGCTCGACGCGGCATCGGTCATCGTCCAGCCCGGTGGGCTGTTAGTTTACGCGACGTGCTCACTCGAACCGGAAGAGAACGACCAGCAGATCGCGGCCTTCCTCGCGCGGCATCCGGAATTCCGGCGCGAGCCATCGCCGGACTTCCCGCCGGCGCTCACCAGCCCTGCCGGCGACCTGACCGTGCTGCCGCAGCGTCACGCGATGGACGGCGCCTACGCCGCCCGCCTCCGGCGCGAGTGAGCCGCTGATGCGCTTCCGCCGGCACATGCGGCCGGACATCGCGTCGGCCCCCGTGGTCGAGGAACCGGTCGAGCCGCACCCGCGGCGGCGCTCGGTGTTGCGGGACGTGCTGCTGGTGCTGCTGGTGGCGGTGGTGGGCTTCCTGGTCGCAGCGCTCTGGCTCTCGCCGGTCTCGCTCTTTGCGCATGACGACACGGTACCGCTGCTGGTCGGCACGGGGTTGTCCGATGCCGAGGCCCAGCTCGCCGGGCTGGGCTACCGGGCGCGCGTGGCGCCGGCGGTCGAGAGTCCGGAGGTCGAGCGCGGCAAGATCATGCGGCAGGATCCACCTGCCGGCACCATCGCCCCGCGCAGCACGGTAGTGATCGTTACGCCAAGTGCGGGCCAGATGCCGGTGGCCGTACCGGACCTGGTGGGGCTGGAAATGAACCAGGCCATCAAGGTGCTGGGCGCGGCAGGACTCAAGCCAGGCGGCATCGATTCGGTGGTTGACCGCGAGGAAGATGGCGGGGTGGTGCTCGGCACCCGGCCTTCCGCGGGCGCGGGCCGGTTGCCCGGCAGCACAGTGGACCTGATCGTCAACGGAGCCAACCAGTGACGCTGCGGATTGCCCCAAGCGTACTGAGCGCCGATCTCGGCCGGCTCAGGGAGGAAGTCCAGGCAGCGCTCGATGGCGGAGCCGACTGGCTGCACGTCGACGTGATGGATGGGCACTTCGTTCCCAACCTCACGTTCGGCGCACCGATGATCCAGGCGCTTCGCGCCATGACCGACGTTCCCATCGACGTGCACCTCATGGTGGAGCGCCCGGAGATGTACATCGAGTCGTTCCAGGAGGCTGGCGCCTCGTCGTTCACCTTCCATCCAGAGGCGACCATTCACGTGCAGCGCCAGCTCGCCCAGGTGCGGGAGCATGGCATGCTGGCCGGGCTTGCGCTGAATCCGGCGACGCCGGTGGCGCACGTGACCGAGGTGCTGGATGACCTGGACCTCGTACTCGTCATGTCGGTGAATCCGGGGTTTGGCGGCCAGCGCTACCTCCCCGCCGCGACCGGCAAGATTGGCCGGCTCCGCTCGCTGCTGAATGCGTTTCGCTCCCACGCCGCGCTCGAAGTGGATGGCGGCATCGATAGCGACACGATAGCCACGGCGTACGCCGCCGGCGCCGACACTTTTGTCGCCGGGACGGCGGTGTTCCGCCAGCCCGACATTACCCAGGCCGTGCGCAACCTCCGCGCGGCCTGCAGCGTGAAGGTGTGATTCCGTGAGCAGCTCTTCCCGCCAATGGCTCGTGGTGGCGCTGGTACTCGCCGGTCTGGGAATCGGCGTCTGGGTCCTTACCCATGTCGGGCAGGAAACGGCGCGTGTGGAAGTCGGCGCCAAGGCCCCCGACATCGACGTAGTGGACCTCGCCACCGGCGACACCGTCGATCTCCGTGACCAGTACAAGGGCAAGGTGACGTTGCTCAACATCTGGGCCACGTGGTGCGTCCCCTGTCGCCAGGAGATGCCCTCCATGCAGAAGACCTATGCCCGGCTCAAGCCTGAGGGGTTTGCCATCGCCGCGGTCAGCATCGACGAAGGCGGGCCGGACGATGTGCTCGCCTTTGCCCGCGAGTTCGGCCTCACCTTCGACATCCTGCATGACCGCAGTGGTCGCATCTCGACGCTGTACCAGACGACCGGCGTGCCCGAGAGCTTCCTGCTCGACAAGGATGGCGTGATCATCAAGCGCG
>DAIMFY010000161.1:0-5478 GCA_036724295.1 Gemmatimonadales bacterium
GCTTCGCTCTCGCCGGCAATGCCGGTGCGCTCCTGCAGCTGGCGGCGCTCGATCAGCCGGCGCGCCATCTCGGTCAGCTCGTCGGCGGCAGCCGGCTTGGTCATCACCTCGGTGGCGCCGATCCGCCCCACCCGATCGGCGCGTTCGGAATCGGTGGGCTCCAGCAGGGCGAGCGTGGACGCTTCCGCCTCGCGCGCGAGCGCCATGAGGTGCCGCGCCGGCGGCTCATAAACGGCGCCGGAGAGGATGATCAGTTCAGGATGCTCGCGCCGCAGCACTCCAGGCGCGTCATCCATCGAGCTCACCATCGCCGTGGTGAACCCGGCAGCCTCCAGCGCCGCGTTGGCGCGGACCGCGGTTTCGAGATCGTCCATGGTGATGAGGATCTGGCTGGCCATGGCAGGAAGATAGGCGGACAGACGGACAGACGGACAGACGCACAGGGGCTGCTGGCTGCTGGCCTTGAGCTTTCAGCCCTCAGCCCTCAGCTCTCCTCCACCCTCTTCAACCCCACCCTTGCCGCCTCAACGTACGGGGCGAGTGACGGATCGGCGCGGCGCCAGACCTCGGCCACGAATCCGTAGGCGCGGCGCGCGCGCGCGCTATCACCCAGACGCTCGGCGACCTGCCCGCGCTCGAGTTCGGCCAGGACGGCGAGCGGGGAGTTGGTGGGCGGCGGTGGCGCGCTCCACCGATCGAGCACCTGCGCGGCCTGCCGGTCCGCGCCCGATGCGGCCAGGAGCCGGGCGAGCAGCAGCTTCTCGTTCATGCACGCGAGCACGACGCACAGGGAGTCTGGCGCCGAAGCGAGGCGGGCACGCGCGCCCGCCGAGTCTCCGCGAGCAAGCGCGAGATAGGCCGGGACCACTGCCGCGTAGTACCGGCCGCGCAGCTTCGCCTCCGGGGTGGTTCCGCGTGCGGCCACGGCGCTCGCGCGGTCGGCGAAGCGCTTGAGCGAGATGGTGTCGCCGTGCGCATGCCACCAGGCCACGCCCTGCAGCGCCCGCGGGAAGGCACCGGGTGCGACTGATCCGCCCCACGCCGTAGTGTCGTCGAAGGCGTGCGCGAAGGTGCGGCGGGCAATCTCCTCGGGCACGGCACCCAGCACTGCCAGGGTGCTGAACGGGTCGGTGATCTGGTCGAATCGCACTGCCGCAGGATTGGTCGCCTGATCGAGGGCGGCAGCCGCCTCGGCCAGCCGTCCCCGGAAGGCCAGGGCCAATGCCACGTAGCGCAGTCGCAGGCCCGGATCGCGATAGAACGCCACGGCGACTGGATCGCGCCGCGCCGCGAGCGCGCCCAGGATTGCAATGGCGGCCTCGCCCGAATCCGACGCCCAGGACAGGTGGCTGAGCCCCACATCGATCAGCGCGCGCGACGAGGCCGACGCGAGGGCTTGACGCGTGGCGCTCGCGCCGAGGCCGGAATCGAGCACCAGCGCAGTCAGGACAACAGCACCGTCACTGGCCCGTGCACCGAGGCGAGCAGCGGCGCGAGCGTACGTCGCGGCGCGGTCGGGACGCCGCATGCGGAGCTGCAGCTCGATCGTGTGCCAGTAGGCCGGCGCGTAGCCCGGGTCGAGCGCCACGGCACGCTCGAACGCGGCCAGTGCGCCGCCCGGCGACCCGCCCAGCGGTGGCGGCGCGTGATAGCGCGACTCGCCGAGTTCGGCCCAGATGTCCGCGTCATAGGGAAAGCGCGCGCCGGCAGTCTCCAGCACGCCCGCCGACCCGAACAGGTTTCGCAGCAGGTCGTCGGGCTCGCGCGAGGTCCTCGCAGCCAGCGTGAAGGAATCGGAAACCAGGAGCAGGCTGTCACGAGGTGCCAGGCCATGGTTGAGCGCCACGGCGCGCGCCAGCTCGAGCCTGGCGGACCCGAAGGCCGCGCCCGCCTCGGGGTTGGAGCGGATGAGCTGCCCCAGGCGCCGGTGCGCCATTGCGAAGCCGGGGTCCTCCAGCACTGCCTGGTGATAATGGACCAGCGCTGAGTCGGTTTCTTCCCGCCGGTGGAACTGCTCGCCCCGGAGAAACTCGCGCAGCGCCGGCAACGAGCGCGCGCCCAGCGAGATTCGCGGCGCCGCAGCGATGGGGCGGCTGCGGCCGAGGGCGCGCAGCACGTGGACGACAATTGAATCGGCCAGTACGTCCATGCGGTCGATGCGGTCCCGCGCGGCGATGTCGGTGACCATAGTGCCGGCGCCGATCATCAGGCTTCCGCTGAACGCCACCGAATCGGCGCCGTTGCGGACCAGGGCTCCGTCCAGCACGAGCCCCGCGCCGAGGCGCTCGCGAAGCTTGATCGCCGACTCACGATCCGCGCCGGGCTCCGGATCCCCGAGCGAAACGGGGCCGCGGACGGTACGGAGCGGTCCGGCGCCATCCAGCTTTCGCACCAGCAGGTCAGGAATGCCCTCGCGCCAGACTGCAAGCTCACGGTCAGGCACGTACAGCGGCGCCACTACCAGCAGGTCAGGATCTCCGCTCGCCGGCTCGGACCGTGAGATGAATGCCCGGCTTCCGCCGACCGCCGTCAGGGCCAGGAGCGCCGCGAGGCCAACAACGAAGCGGCGGCGCATGCCGGACTTCCTCGCTCCCGGTACGATGGTCGCCTGTGCTGGCTCCGGACGCGACAGCGGCGGCACCAGCAGGGGCGTGGCCCGCGCTCCGCTTCGGAGTCCGGCTGCGAGCGCTTCGATGGCGGGGTCGGGTGGCAGTTGCCACTCGTCGTGCAGGCTCCGCTGGTGGGCTTCCCCGACCACCAGGGCCGCCGCGCGGTCGCCGGCCGACTCCAGCGCGCACATGAGCCGAAGGGTCACGCGGCTGTCGCCCGGCTCGGCGTCCATCAGCTGGCGCCAGCGCGCAATCGCCTCTTTCCACGATCCGCAGCGTTCCGCCGATTCGGCAAGTGCCTCCACTGCGCCAGCCCACTCGGCCTGCAGCGCCGAGCGAGTGGTGTCGATCCAGTGCTCGAGCTCGGTGCCGCCCCGCAGGTCTACTCCATCCAGGAAGGGACCGGTGTAGGCGGCAACGGCAGCGCCCCAGTCGTCGCGCGCCAGGGCGTCGCGGAACTGCCTGATGTCACAGTCGATGATCGAGGAATCCAGCTCGAGAAAGGCGGTGCCGCGGACGATGTCCCGGGCGCCGAACTGCTGGCGGAGCTGGTGCAGGGCCTGTTTGAGTGATCCCCGGGCACGTCTGGTGTCGCTCTCCGGCCAGAGCAGGGCCATGAGGCGGTCACGACTGGTGGCTCCGCCGGCCCCGAGCACCGCCAGCAGTCCCAAGGCCTTCCACGGCACAGATGCCGCCGGCTCACTGTCGCCCGGGCGATACAGTGCCAGCCGGCCCAGTGTCACAAGCCGTACCATGCGCCCACCATCAGTCAGGATTGACCCAACAATAACTCGCGCTTGCCCGGTCCGAAATATGGTGTGCGACATCGACCGAAGCAGTGTCACACCACTATCCGGAGAGTCAGCATGAGTTCGCGCTTCCCACTCCCGCTGCTGCTGGCGGGGCTCGTCGCCATCGCCGCCTGCAAGGATTCGACCGAGCCAGGGACTGACGACGGTCCCACGGCAGCCACCGTTTCCGGCGTCGTCAAGGCGGCCGTGACCAAGCTGCCGATTGCCGGAGCCACGGTCACGATCGGCGGGCAGCACACTGAGACTGGAGCAAACGGCCAGTTCGAGCTGACCGGCGTGGCCACTGGAGCGCTGACCATTCGCTGTGAGCATCCCCGATACCAGACCCAGCAGGCATCGCTGACGGTCCCGGCCGGAGGCATCACGCGCGACTTCGAACTCGCGGTGCAGGAGATTTACGAATTTGGCAGCAACGCGATTTACGTTCCGGCGGACGTCGGCACGGTCCGGGCGGTAATCATCGCGCTTGGCGGGCCGACGGCAACCGGCTTCGTGACCGGCGGCCCGCTGACCCCGAAGGTCCTCGACCCCATTGTGGAACAGTCTCAGCAGACGCTCGGAAGCCTCTTGCGCACGCTCGCCCGCTCACGTCACGTGGCGCTGCTAGGCAGCTCCACGACTAGCATGAGCAACAATGCCTCCAGCGACCAGCGTCTCCTGGCCGCGCTCGACAGCGCGGCCACGCTCAGCGGCCATCCCGAGCTGGCGAGCGCACCTGTCGTGATGCTGGGGATGAGCGGCGGAGGGCCCGAGGCGTCTGGACTGGCCGCCCGGAATCCCGCACGGACAGTGGGCGTGTTCGTCCGGGTGCCGGATGCCCTGTCACTGCTCACTGCTCCGGAAGCACTGGCAGTCCCGGCCTTTGTGCTGCAGGCAGGAGATGATGTGGCCGCAACGAACGCCGCCACCCGGCAGGTGTTCGTGACCAACCGGAAGAATGGCGGGCGCTGGGCGCTGATCGCCGAGCCTGGGCGCCAGCATTTCGGAAGCAGCCCCATCGGCAACACCATGACCCTTGACTGGATTACGGCGGTGCTGGACCTGCGCCTGCCGGCGGCCGCCGGCGGCGAGCTGCTGAGCCTGGCCCAATCCTCGGGCTGGCTGGGCAGTCAGGCGTCACTCGAGATTGCTTCGTGGGATGACTACGTGGGTGACCGTACCGCGGCGAGCTGGCTCCCGACCGAGGCCACGGCGCGCGAGTGGCAGGCACTCGGTACGCCGAGTGGTTCGTCTACGGAGTAGCAGGCGCCGGAACAGAGGGCTGCTGGCAGCTGGCCTTCCGCTTTCAACCCTCAGCTCTCAGCTCTCAGGCGTCAAAAATGCACCTGACTGCGTTGGCAGGGTGACGGATGCGGCGCGCAGCATCCCCAGCTTCGTGGCATGCCCTCTTGCCATTCTTCTGCGCCGAGCCGAGCGTTATGGGTATGTCAGAGACTGCGGGACGCGGGACGCGGGACCAGAAGCGCTGGACCCGGAAGGCGGTGCTCGCCTTGCCGGACGACAGCAATCGCTACGAACTCATCGCTGGCGAGCTGGTCGTGACGCCGGCACCGAGCGGGCGACACCAGCTCGCGCTGATGGCGCTCTATGACTGGCTTCGGCCGCTGGTCGATACAGCGGGGCTTGGCGGTGTGCTTGTATCGCCGGCCGACATTGCGCTCGGTGAGGACGAGATCCTGCAGCCCGATCTGTTCGTCTATCGTACGGCGACAGGTAAACCGCTCGGCAACTGGTCAGATATCAGTGAGCTCTTCCTGGTCGCCGAGATTCTATCGCCCTCCTCGGCACGGTATGACCGCGACATCAAGCGCCAGCGTTACCAGCGTGCGGGAGTCCCCGAATACTGGATCGTGGACCTCGACGGACGGGTGATCGAGCGCTGGCGGCCCGAGGACTCTCGGCCGGAGGTGCTTGGGGAGCGCCTTCTCTGGAGTCCAGCCAACGGCGTCGAGGAGGAGCTCGACCTCGCAGCTTTCTTCAGAAAAGTGGGGGGGGAGAAGGGACGCGGGGCGTGGGACAGGGGGCGTGGGGCGTGGGGCGTGAGGCGTGGGGCGTGA
>DAIMFY010000162.1:0-5459 GCA_036724295.1 Gemmatimonadales bacterium
CGGTGGCCTGAGCCTGCGCGCCAGCCAGGATTTCGATGAGACCACGCAGCTCGGGCTCAACGCGGGCGCCGGCATCAATTTCCACCTGCGCAACAGCCCTATCGGCCTCTGGGCAGACGGCCGCTTCCATCATTTCTTCTCCCCTGACAACAACGGCCTGCAATTCATGGCCGGTGTGAGGTTCGGGGAAGGGGAGTAGGGCGTAGGGCATAGGGCGTAGGGGATTTGGAGTAGCTCGCAGTGCTTGTCATTGCGAGCCCGAAGGGCGAAGCAATCGGGTCGCGACGGTAAGATTCTCAGGCGACTCGGTTGCTTCGTCATATTCACCAACTGCAGTTGGAAACGCGCACAGCGCTCAAACGCTCCACCTCGCATTCCGCCGATACCACATCCCACCCGCCCATGCGCCATCATGTCGCATGGATTCGGTCGCCACTGCCCAGCGCGCGCTCAAGGAGCACTTCGGCTTTCCCGACTTCCGTCCGTCGCAACGGCCGGTGGTCGAGAGCGTCATGGCCGGCCGCCACACGCTCGCCGTGCTGCCTACCGGCGCAGGCAAGTCGGTCTGCTTCCAGGTGCCGGCCGTCGCCCTGGGTGGGCTTACCGTGGTAGTCTCCCCGCTCGTGTCGTTGATGCAGGACCAGGTGGGCGCGGCGCGGAGCCGAGGAATTGCGGCTGAACATCTCTCGGGCGAGCTGCCGGGGGGCCGCATGGATGAGGTGCTGCGGGATGCGCGAGCAGGCCGTCTGTCCCTCATTTACGTATCGCCCGAGCGGCTTCCAGCGCTCGCCTGCCGGGCCTTCTCGGCGGGCGTGGCGGCCAGGCGTCTCGCGGTGGATGAAGCGCACTGCATCAGTGAATGGGGGCACGATTTCCGGCCTGCCTTCCGGAATATCGCGCAAGCCGCGGAACTCCTCGGACGGCCGCCGATGGTCGCGCTCACCGGCAGCGCCACGCCCACCGTGCGCGGAGACATCATGGAGTCGCTCGTCGCCGGCAGCGAACGCTTCGACGTCCATCTCGCTTCGTTCGACCGCCCCAATCTCTGGTTCGGTGCCTGCCGGATCCGGCGTGAGCCAGACCGGCTAGCGGTGCTGCGCTCGCTGCTGCGGCGGGACGAGACCGCCATCGTCTATGCCTCCACCCGCCGGGCTACCGAAAAGCTCGCGCGCGCGCTGCGCTTTGCGGGCCATGTCGCCGAGGCGTATCACGCCGGGCTTTCGCGTGAGCGTCGCGACGCCTGCCTGGATCGGTTCATCAAGGACGAAACCCGGGTGGTCGTGGCAACGTCAGCCTTTGGCATGGGCATTGACAAGCCCGGGGTGCGGCGGGTGGTGCACTGGACCATACCTCCAACGCCCGAGTCGTATTACCAGGAGGCCGGCAGGGCCGGGCGCGATGGCGCGCCGGCCCGGTGCTATGTCCTCTTTTCGCCCGGCGACGCCGACATTCATGAGCGCCAGCTCGACGTGACCTTCCCGCCGAAGAAGACGCTGCGGGAACTATGGAAGGGTGCGCTGGCGCCAGAACGCGTCACCGCCGGCGTCAGGGCTTCTGCCGATCGGCTGCTCAAGGAGCTGGGCGGTTCCGAGCACGCTGAAGGCTGGCGTCGCATCGAGCGCCGCCGTGCTGCCGCGCTGGCCCGGCTCAAGGCCATCACTCGGTATGCCAGTGGGGAGCAGTGCCGGAGGCGAGCGCTGGTCGGATACTTCGGTGAGCGACTGGAAGAATGCAGCGGATGTGATGTGTGCGAAGCGGGCGAGAAGCGTGGGTTCGGCACATGGATCGGACGATTTGTCACCCTGAGCCCGCGTCAGCGGGCGAAGGGGCCGTAGCGGAAGAATGGCGCGGCCGCTTCGCTGCGCTCAGCGTGACATATTCGCCGAGCCGCCGAGCAGCTGCACGCCGACAACGCTGTGTTGCGTCAGGAGGCGGGACGCCGGCAGGCCGAACTCGAGGCGCGCGGGCACCTGGTGGCGCTGGCCGATTCCACGGTCGGCGAGCTGCGCGCCGAGCGCGACCCGCTTCGGGCGCTCATCGATGCGGCGCCCCAGGGCAAGCCGCGCGGGATCGAGCTGTTCGGCGTCAGGCTATGCCCGGTAGTCGGCGCAGGCTACGCGGCAACGGTGAGCGGGGGAACGGTGCGGACGGGGCCCACAGTGGCGGTGGTACAGCCCCTCAGCTGCGGCTGAACGGGCCCGGTCTTGACGCCGGCAACCTTTGTAAACAACTTGACAACTGTGACGGCAAACTGTAGTCGCGCCCGGGAATGCTCACGGAGGGGCGCGAACCCGCACGGTTCGCTGTAGCAAACGGGACTCGAACCCACGACCTGTGGACTTGAGTCCCGACGCTGGAAAGGGAAGGCGGAGTTTTGGAGGCTCCGCCGTATCGGCTCTACTGGTGTCCCTCTGCATTGGGTATGGAGTCCAACACAGAGTCGCCGGTCCTGGTAGAGCCTATCCCCCGAATTCTTCGGCCTCGTCTTCCCTGCGGATGGCGGGGCCGTCGTTTTTGCTGCGCCATCTGAGAATATGGAAGAAAACGGCGCACGACACAAGACAGCGAAAAGTGGCGACGGGACGCCGAGTTCCGGTTTGCACATCACAAATGTGTCCCTGAGCCCTTGGGTGAGCGCACGTACGCTATCCCTATTCCCCGTACGGGAAAACGCGGCCGAGGTCGTACGGGTTTGGCCTCAGAAACTACTTGAAGTAGCTAGGCTCCTTGACGTGGGGTGCCAACGCGCCGGGTGTCGGTGATCTCCGTGGGGGAGATCCACCGCTGGATGCCGGTGACGCGGCGACGCCGAGTCGCTGTCCCTGCCTGGCTGGCAGGGCAGCGGCCCGTCGCTTGGCGATGTCGGACCACACAGGTCTTCCGCGGAAGATCCCACGCTGGACGGCCCGACTCGCCTGCTGCGTCATCCCCGACGCATTGAACAACCTCCTTCGCCCTCGGTGCTAAGTCCTGGCGTATATCAACTACCCGCTGAAAGCCCACCGATAGGACAGGTTTCCACCCAGCCCCTACTGTGAAACCCCACGAGCAGGCGTTCCCTACGGTCTCAGCCGGATTGATCGTCCCCGCTCGTTACCGACCAGTTATACCCTTGATGGGAGGACGGGACTCAAAATCCCACAGTCGACCTCAGTCACACGCGGACATCCTCCCCTATCGCGGACATCCTTAGTTAAGGCCCTCTAAGGGGCCTTAACGCATGAGCGCCCCCCGAAGCCGCGGGGACCTCGGGGGCGCTGGTCAACAGCTAATCAGAGCGTCAAAGCCGATGATTATCCATATTTAGGGTGGGTTGCCAGGCGGGCCGGCGTACAGCTCTCACCCGGTCTGCTGAGCCGGGGCCCCATCGCCAGTCGTCGGCGGCTCGAGCGGCACCAGCGTGCTTTCCTTCACCACCACGACCATCTGTCCCAGCACCGGCGGTTCCAGCACCTGGAAGGCCCGCTCGTAACGCCGGAGCGTGTCATCCTCGAGCAGGATCCCGACACAGCCAGCGAAGGGCCTGGCCGTGATCCGCCAGCGGCGTGCGCCGGCGCTCGGCCGCGCTGGCGCGGCTCAAGGCCATAACCCGCTATGCCGGAGGAGAGGCGAGCACTGGTGGGCTACTTCGGCGAGCGGCTCAATGAGTGCAGCGGCTGTGACGTGTGCGAAGGGAAGGGGGAATGGCGGTTCGGGACGTGGGTCAGGCGGGTTGTCGCCCTGAGCCCGCGATAGCGGGCGAAGGGGCCGTAGCGCAAGCAAGTCGTGGCCGCTTCGCTCCGCTCAGCGTGACATCTTCGCCGAGCCGTCGAGCCCGTCACCCCGGTGAAAACCGGGGCGAGCCGCCGAGCCGCTACTCTCCCTCCTCCACCCGATAGATCCGCCCCGACGCATACACCACGTACACCTCGCCGCTCGCGTCCTCTCCGAAGGAAACGGCGTTATCGGTCAGGCCGTTGACCAGTGGCGCGGCCACCTCGGGGTAGGCATCAACCGGCCCCGTCGAGGTCATCCGGAAGCTCCGGACCCAGCCACCGCAGAAATCGCTGTAGAGGTAGGTTCCGCGCATGGCAGGGAAGGCTCGGCCCCGGTACACGTACCCGCCCGTCACGGCACATGCGTTGATGTGGGTGTACTGCACGACTGGCGTCACCAGCCCCGCGGTTTCGCAGCCCACCGCCGGTTGATAGCAGCCATCGCCCTCCATGAACGGCCAGCCGAAGTTGTTGCCACCTTCAATGGGCGCGGCCAGGAAATTGATCTCCTCGGTATTCTCCTCCCCCACATCGCTGATGTAGATATCGCCATTGCCGCGGTCGAAGCTCCAGCGCCACGGGTTCCGGAAGCCAAGCTGCCAGATCTCCTTCTTCCACCCGGGCCGGTTCACGTAGGGATTGTCGGCCGGAATGGCGTAGGGAGCGGCGGCGTCCACGTCGAGCCGAAGCATCTTCCCGATCCACGACCCGCTGTCCTGGGCAAAGCTGAGCGGCTCGCCGCCGTTGTCGCTATCGCCGAAGGCGAAGTAGAGCATTCCGTCAGGTCCGAAGCCTACCTGCCCACCGTAGAGCACCGCGGTGGACGGCTGTACCTGGTGCAGGATGGACTGCTCCGACGCCGGGTCGGCGGTGTCGAAATCCGGATTGGCGGTGAACTCGGAGAGCTGCGAGTTGCCGTCATTGTCCACGTAGTAGACGAAGAAGCGGCGGTTCGTGGCGTAGTCCGGATGAAAGGCGATGCTGTAGACCCCGTACTCGTGCCCGCCGCCGGTCAGCGAGCCCAGGTCGAGGAACGGCGTCGCCTGCCGGACCCCGTTCTTCCGGAGCCAGATCTTGCCGCCGCGCTCGACCACCATCAGGCGGCTCTCGTCGCCAGGCGGACTCGCGACATAGACCGAGAAGTCGTACCCGCTGTCCACCGGTACCAGCGTGAGGCTCGCGGCCGGGGTCGGATTCTGCTCCGTTCCGCAGGCGGCCAGGATCAGGATCGGTATGATGTAACGCAGGCGGCGCACAGGGACTCCGATTGAAGGGTTATATTGGACGCACCGAGAGTCGACGGTCAACGGTCCACAGTCGACCGTTTACTGTTGACTTTACGGCCCGCGGGCCGCCCCTTCTCAACTCTCAACTCGCATCCCATGGATCTCTCCCTCTACTTCTCCGAGCAGCACTTCCAGGTACGCGACATGGTACGCGAGTTCGCGCGGACCGAGGTGGCGCCGGTCGCCGCCGAACTCGACCGCACCAGCGAGTTCCCCTGGGACAACATCCGGAAAATGGGGGAGCTGGGCCTCCTTGGCGCGCCGTGGCCCGAGGAGATGGGTGGCGCCGGGCTGGACCAGCTGTCCTACTACATCGTCATCCAGGAGCTGGCCAAGGTGGACGCGAGCCACGGACTCACGGTCAGCGCGCACACCAACCTGGGTACCTCGCCCATCGTCGAATTCGGCACCGAGGAAC
>DAIMFY010000163.1:0-5441 GCA_036724295.1 Gemmatimonadales bacterium
CAGACCGATCTCAACGCGGCGGTATCGACGGCGGCGGAGTTTCTCGAGCGGCAAGGCCTGCTCAAGGGGCGCAACCTCGCGCTCCGCTTGGAGTCCGGCCTTCCCTGCGTGCAAGGAGACCGGCACGCGCTGGAGCAGGTGGTCATCAATTTGCTGATGAACGCGATCCAGGCCGCGCCGCCGGGGTCGCTCAACGTCGGCACCGTACGCCGCGCGCTCGAGTTGGGACATCGCGATGCGGCGCGGACGGACGCGCCGGACCGCGCAGCGGGGCGCCGATGGGCCTCGCGACCGCGGCGGCGGGACCTGGCGCCGGGCACGCAGGGCGCGGTGCTCTACGTCGCCGACCAGGGCCCGGGCGTCGCCGACGAGGACCGGGAGCGGATCTTCGATCCGTTCTACACGACGAAGCCTCCGGGTGAAGGGACTGGCCTGGGCCTGGCCATCGTGGCCCGGACCGTGGACGATGCCGGAGGGATGCTGTGGGTCGTCCGCGCGCGCGAAGGCGGCGCGGTGTTCAAAGTCTTCCTGCCTCTCGCGGGTGTGACCGATGCGCGTACTGATCGTTGACGACGATGCGGGACTCCGCCAGTCGCTCGGCCTCCTTCTCCAGGAGACCGGGTACGACGTCGTGTGTGAAGGCGACCCCGAACGGGCGCTGCAGCGTGCCGGGGATGGCGGCTTCGATCTCATCCTCTGCGACGTGCGCATGCCCGGCATGGACGGCGTGACGTTCCTCCGCCGCTACCGCGCCGAAGGCGGCCAGGCGCTGCTCATCATGATGAGCGGCTATGGCAGCGAGGACAGCGCGCTGGAGGCCATGCGCGAGGGCGCGTACGACTATCTCCACAAGCCGTTCCGCCCCGACGAAGTCACCATGACGCTGCGGAAGGCGGAAGAGCGTGAAAAGCTCCGCCGTGAGGTCGAGATCCTCCGCACCAGCCTCGGCGTGGGCGCGGCAGGTGACCTCGTGGTGTGCGAGAGCCGCGCCATGCGCGACCTGCTCGAGCTGGCGGGCCGCGTCGCCCGCCACAACACGACCGTGCTCATCACCGGCGAGAGCGGCACCGGCAAGGAGGTGCTGGCCCGCGCCATCCACCGGATGAGCCCACGGAGCGAGTGGGGCTTCACCGCCATCAACTGCGCGGCCATCCCGGAGCACCTGCTCGAGAGCGAGTTGTTCGGCCACGTGCGCGGTGCGTTCACCGGAGCCACCGCCGATCGGGAGGGCCTCTTCGAACAGGCCCACCGCGGCACCCTCCTGCTCGATGAGATCGGGGATCTGCCGCTCGATCTCCAGGCCAAGCTCCTCCGCGTGCTCGAGGAAGGGGAAATCCGCCGGGTGGGTGGTCGCGAGCCGCGCAAGGTGGACGTGCGCGTGCTCGCCGCCACCGCCAAGCCGCTCGAGGAAGCGGTGGAGCGGAAGGAGTTCCGCGCCGACCTCTTCTACCGGCTCAATGTCGTGCGATTGCACCTGCCGCCGCTGCGCGAACGCCCGGAAGACGTGCCGGCGCTGCTGGCGCACTTCGCGGGGCAGGCGGCCGGGCGGCTCGGGCATCCGGTGAGCATCACGCCGTCGGCGCTTGACGCTCTAACCCGCCACGCCTGGCCGGGCAATGTGCGCGAGCTCCGGAACGCGGTGGAACGCGCGGCGGTACTCGGCACCGGCGGGCCGCTCGAGCCGCGCGACTTCGCGCTCGGCAATGGCCATTCCGGCTCGACCAACGGCAAGCACACGAACGGCGGTCCGCCCGCAGCCGAGACCGGCGGCACGCTCGATCTGAAGACCCAGGTGGACGCGATCGAGCGGCTGGCGATTCTCAAGGCGCTCGAGGCGTCCGGGGGGAATCGCCGCCAGGCGGCGAGCCTGCTCGGCATCAGCCTGCGCACGCTCTTTTACAAGATGCGCCGGCTGCCGGTGCACTGAGCCAATCGCGCAAGCTTCGGCGCGTGATGCAGGCGGCTGCACCGGCAAATCTCGGGCACTTCAACGTAAGTCGCTGCAGGGCAATCCAATCCATCCTGGTACGGCTTCTGCTCTTCACCCGGCCGAACTGCCGACCACACCATTCCGGACGAATCGAAGCAGGGGAGGCCGCATGATCCGTCGCGCAGGATTCACGATGATCGAGACGATGCTGGCGGTCGTCATCGTCGGGGTGCTCACGCTGATGGCCTATCCGCGGGTGAATTCCGCGGTGGTCCGAAGCGACGCCAGGGCAGCCCGGACGCGGGTCATCAATATGCTCGCCATGGCGCGCACGGCGGCCACCCAGACCAACCGGAGCACCTGGCTCACGTTCAACGGCAATCAGGTGTGGGTGACGGCCTCTCCCAGGCGGACGATCGGGGGAACAGGCACCGTGGACACCCTCGGGAGCGTGGTCGATCTGAGCGCTGCGTACGGTACATCCGCCACGGTCTCGGGTGGCATCACTCAGATCGCCTATGATCCGCGCGGACTCGCGAGCGGCTTCGGCTCCGGCGTCACCATCACGCTCGTCCGCGGTGGGTACAGCTACCCCATCACCGTCGACATGCTCGGGAGGGTCACCAAGTGAAGCGATCCGCCCGCGGGTTCACCCTCATCGAAGTGCTCATCGCCGTGATCGTGCTGGGGGTCGGCGTCGTGGCACTGGCAAGCTCGTCGGCCATGGTCACCCGAATGATCGGCCGCGGCAAGATGGCCACCCGGGCTTCACAGGTGGCATCCCAGCGGCTGGAAGTGCTCCGGCTCCTGGCCTATTCGACCACCCCGAAATGCACATCCGGCCAGTTTGCCAACGGCACATCCGCGTCGAACTGGCAGGGCGTCACCGAGAAGTGGATCATCACGGCCAGCGGCTCCTCCCGGACCATCGTGGACAGCGTGAAATACAACACGGCTTCGGGCGGCACCCACACCGACGTCCTCACCACCATCATCGAGTGCTGACCGCCATGCGCACCCACCGCGGCTTCTCGCTCATCGAGCTGATGATCGTCCTGGTCATCATGCTGGTCGTGACCGGCAGCATTCTCAAGATCCTGAACACCACCCAGCGGCTGTCCCAGGCGCAGGCCGAGCGGGTGGATCTTCAGTCCAACGTGCGCACCGCGTCCATCGTGGTGCCGAGCGAGCTGCGGGAGATCAACACGGTGGTCGGCGGTGGCATCGACAAGAATGATATCCTGGACAATCAGGCTACCAGCATCACCTATCGGGCCATGCGCGGCGTCGGATACGTGTGCACCGGCTCGACCACGGCCCAGCTCCGGCTGCGTCCGTTCACCGGCTACCGCGCTCCGGCCGCGGGGCGCGACTCGGCGTACGTGTTCATCGAGAACGACGCCGACCTGAGCTCCGATGACGCCTGGCAGCCCGTGCGCATTACCAGCACGGCTGCCGGCAACACCTGCGGCGGGGTGGCGGCAGTCACCCTCAACATCGCGCCCGCCCTGGCCGCGGTGCCGGCCATAGGCACGCCCGTCCGAACCTATGAGGTCATGAAGCTGAGCCTCTATCAGGCGGACGGGAAGTCATGGCTCGGAGCCCAGTCCCTCAGCGCCAACGAGCCCAGCCCCCAGCCGCTCCTGGGCCCGCTCAAAGCCACGGACGGGCTGAACCTGTCGTACCTGAACGCCACGGGCGGCACCGCCGCGCTGAAGTCCGACATCAAGAGCGTCGTTCTGACCGTCCGCGGCGTCAGCAGCGGGCAGGTGTCGGCATCGGGCGGAGGCACCTACAAGACCTACGTGCAGGATTCCCTGGTCAGCCAGGTCGCTCTGCGCAACGCGTTCCGGCCATGATGGTCCCATATCCCAAGGAGACGGGCATGCGCGCCACACGGGTGTCCAACGAACGCGGTATCGCACTGGCGGTGGCGGTCTTCGCGCTGGTCGTGATCGGCGCGCTGGTCGCGGGCACCTTCTTCGCCGGCCAGCTCGAACAGCAGACTGGCCAGAATGCGGTGTACGCCACCCAGGCGAGCGAGGCCGCCGAGGCGGGCCTGGCGGAAGCGCTCTCCTCGAGCACGGCCGGCGCCATGACCGCCATGCCGGTGGATCCGACGACCTCCACGGCGCTGACGACCCTTTCACCGGGGAGTCACCTATCGGCAAACCGGAGCATGAGCCGGTTGACCGACAACCTGTGGCTGGTGCAGTCGATCGGCACCCGTGCGGACGCGGGCGGTACCCAGCTCGCCACTCGGTCCCTGGGACAGCTGATTCGGCTCAACATGGCCGAGCTCGAGATGGCTGCCGGGCTGACCGCGCTCGGTGACGTCACGGTCACCGGCGGCGCGGAGGTGACGGGGATCGACGCGGTGCCGCCCCTCTGGGCGGCACAGAGCGTGAGCTGCCCGCCGACGGCCGACGCCGCGGGCGTGCGCTACAACAACGGGACCGTGTCCACCAAGGGGCAGGGCACCATCGGCGGCGTTCCCGCCACGGTCAAGGACTTGTCGTTGAACCCGACCGACATGAAGAGCGACTTCGACAAGATGAAGGAGCTGGCCACGCTCCTTGTGACCACGGATAACCCGGCGGCCACTGGGCCCGCGTATTCCGGCAACCCGCAGAAGTGCGACACGTCCGTCATGACCAACTGGGGCGAGCCGACGCTCAAGACCGACCCGTGCTTCGACTATTTCCCGATCATCTACCGGAACGGGAACCTGAAGCTGCAGGGAGGCCGAGGCCAGGGCATCCTCCTGGTCGAGGGCGACCTCACCGCGACCGGCGGGATGGTGTTCTACGGCCCGGTCTACGTGACGGGCACGCTTTCCACCTCGGGCAACAGCGGCCAGGGCGCCAAGTTCTTCGGCGGCGTCATCGCCGGCAACGTCGCGCTGGACGACCTCACCAAGCTCGCCGGCGGTGCGCTGGTGTCCTACTCATCCTGCGCGATCAAGCGGGCGCTCCAGGGCTCGGCCACTCCGGCCCCGCTCCAGGAGCGGAGCTGGATGCAGCTCTACAACTGAGCCGGGCAACGCCCCGATGGCACGGACGGCGGTCTCGCAAGGGGCCGCCGTCTTGCCGTCCGGTTCCGTCCGTGCAAGGTGTTGCGCGGCAGCGCCATGCGCTTCACTGCTGCAACCCGAGAAAGGGCTTGCGAAAGAGAAGGGAGGAAGGCCCGAGTGCGGCGCCGGAGGGCGGTACCATCTGCGTCAAAGCGATTGCCCGCAACGATCTAGCCCGGTGCAATTTGTGTGGCACATCGGTTGCCTTCTGACGGCCGGAATACCCTCGTGAGCCATTCCTCAACCAGCGGACACGTATGGCACTCTTCGGGCGCAGTGCGGCGACGGTCGGCCTGGATATCGGCAGCGGCCTGATCAAGCTGGTCGAGATCTCGCACGCTTCGGGTGGGCCGGTCCTCACCAAGGTCGCGTTCACGTCGGTCGTGAACGACGCCATCGTCGAGGGCGAGGTCATGGACCCGGGCATCGTGGCCGACT
>DAIMFY010000164.1:0-5407 GCA_036724295.1 Gemmatimonadales bacterium
ATGGGGCTGGCGGGAATGGTGACCTATACGCTGTGGCGTGACAGCACGCCGGTCACCTGGCGCGCACTGGCAAAGGATGGCGCGGACCTGCCGGCGTCGCTGGCAACCACGATGCCCGCCCACACCATGGTGGCCGTGGGCGAGACTCGTGACTTCACATTTGCGCCGACTGATACCGGCAGCTACCGCCTGACCGCCGGCCCGGTCGGGCTTCCGCCCACCTGGTCGCAGCCGATCATCGTTCAGCAGCGACCAGGAAACAGCACGGTCAGCTCCCCGAATGCTCCGTCAGGCCCGTAATGGCGACCCGGTATTCCTTGGCGCGCGCGTCGTACGTCACCCGGTATGCCGTGGGGTGATAGCCCGCTTCCTCGAATGCGGTCGGCACGCTGATCGTGCCCATGGTGTCGGGCTTGCTCTCCAGATAGGCCCGCGTGACCATCGGCTCTGCGAAGATGAAATGGCCGTCCCATGATCCGTAGATGAAGGTGCTGGTAAACGGCAGCCCATGGAATTCGGGATTGGCCGGATCGAGCCAGTGCATGCCCATCATGGGAACGCCCATCATGTCGCCGACGTAACCCGCGGGACGATACTGGACCGGCGGCAGGTTGGTCGCCTTGGTCCCGAAATCGGGACCCGGAACGATGGCATTGCGTTCCGCGAGTGATATGGTATAAAAGTGGAAGTCGAAGTGCGGCACCGTGTACACCATCGGTGGCGGGTGGCCCACGGGATTCCAGTCCAGCTCGATCACCTGGTATTGGGTCGGGTTCTGGGCGGGCATGTCGAGCACCCACGAATGCGAATCCGGAAATCCACCTGTCGGGGCCGGCAGGCCCTGCAGCGCCCGTTCGCTCAGTGCGATACCAAGCTCGCTCGGCACACCATGATTGAGCACGATGTACGCCCGCGCCATCCCGTTGCCCACCTTGACCGGGGTGCCGTACTGTCGATGGGTGCCAGGCGGGCCCTCCGCCGCGCGGCTCAGTTGGGCGTTGTCTGGTTCGGTGGCTGGATCATTGCAGGCCACGGCCAATGTGGCGGCCAGCGCCGCGGCGGTCGCCGCCGCCACCCAGGAGCGACTGTTCATGAGCGCCTCAGGTCTGTCAGGGTTGAAGGGGATGCAGCACTCACCTGAAATAGCGGAAAAGCCCGGCCCCGCATTTCATCCGGAGGGTCGTGCCGGGGCGGATGCCCACGAGCTGGCCAGGCTCTTCGCGCAGCTGGCGGAGCTCTCCCCCTCCGAGCGGCAGGTCCGTCTCGCCCGGCTCGAGGAGCAGGACCCTGCTCGTGCCACCGAGCTCCGCACCCTGCTCGATACCGCCGACCGCGCTGGCGATTTTCTCGGGATCCTGGACAATCGGGTCGGAGAGAGTGTACCCCCAATGGCCGGCGAGTTCACCACTGGACAGCAGATCGGGCCCTATCGGCTGGAACGCCTCCTCGGCTCCGGTGGCGCGGGCGCCGTGTGGCTCGCGAGTGATCGCCGGCTTGCCCGAATGGTAGCGCTCAAGCTCTTTGCCGCGCGTCCCGAGTCCCCGCGCGGTGTGGCCCATCGCCTCATGCTGCGCGAAGCGCGGGCGGTGGCGCAGCTGGATCATCCAAATGTCGCGGCCGTCCACGATGTCGGTGAGACGACCGAAGGCGTAGCCTACATGGCCATGCCCTGGTGCGAAGGCGGCTCCCTCGCAGATCGGCTGAAAGAGGGCGCCCTGACGGCGGAGACGGCATTGGCGATGGCGCTGGACCTGGCGTCGGCCCTCGCTGAGGCCCATGCGCACGGGGTGCTCCACCGCGACGTAAAGCCGGGCAATGTGCTCTTTTCCCCGGACGGCCGCGCCCGGCTTGGAGATTTTGGCATCGCACTTCCCTCCGGCAATGCCGTGGATCGCGACTGTGCAGGCACGCTGCGCTACATGGCGCCGGAAATCCTGCGCGGCGCGGCCGCCGACGCACGCTCGGACCTCTGGAGTCTGGGTGTCACGATCATCGAGGCCCTCACCGCTGTTGCTCCATTCGAGGGCGCGTCCGCGGCATCCGCGATCCAGCAGATCCTCGCCGGCGATCCGCTGCGGGACATCGCCGGCAAGGCCATCCCGCCAGCATTGCGCCCGGTGCTGTATCGCCTGCTGCAAAAGAACCCGGCCGACCGACCGCAGTCGGCCGCCGACCTGCAGCGGGAGCTTGCGCTGCTGCGCACCCGTTTTCTCGCGTGCCAGGACCACCATTTGCCTCCTGTGCCGATATCGCCGCTGGTCGGGCGCGTCCGCCTGCTGGCAACGGCCACCGGCCTGCTCGACCAGGCGCGCCTCGTTACGCTCACCGGGCCTGGTGGTACGGGCAAGACACGACTGGCACTCGAACTCGGCTGCCGGCGGGAAGCGCTCCATCGGGCTGGCGCCTGCTTCGTAGAGCTTGCCGCGGTGGCCTCGGCAGACCTGGTGCCCGGGGCCGTGGCAGATGCGCTGGGCCTGCGCCAAGGCGGCTCCGCCAATGCGGCGGAGCAGGTGCATCGGTTCTGTGCAGGGATGGACCTCCTGCTGGTGCTCGATAACTGTGAGCACCTGCCCGATTCCGCACCATTCGTCAGCACCCTGCTGGCGCAGGCGCCCGGGCTCCGCATCCTCGCCACCAGTCGCGGACCGCTTGGCGTCGAAGGCGAGCAGGAGCTGGCTGTGCCCGCCCTCGGGCTTCCCGCCCTGATGACACGTTCGCGGGCGGCGGTCCGGGAAGCGGAAGCGGTGCAGCTGTTCCTGCAGCGCGCGGCCGAGCGCGATCCCGGGTTTCAGGTGCCGGATGGCGAGCTCCGCATCGTCGCCGCCATCTGCCATCGCCTGGACGGGTTGCCGCTCGCCATCGAGCTCGCTGCCGCGCGGGTGCGCACGTTCGGGCTGCATGGACTGCTCTCGCGTCTCGAGCAATCCACGGCCTGGCTCGATACTCCCCGCCGCGACTGTCCCGCGCGGCATCGCACGCTTACCGGTGCAATCGGCTGGAGCTACGAACTGCTGGGCGCCATGGAGCAGCGACAGTTCCGTCTCCTTTCCATCTGCGAAGACAAGTTTCGCCTGGAGACGGCAGCCGCCCTCCTGGACGATGGAATCGATGCAGCCGCCGCGCTCGACTCGCTCCTGGAAAAGGGACTGCTCGCCACCGAATCGTGTCCCGATGGCCATCCACGGTTCGGCATGCTCGGCACCATCCGGGACTTCGCGCGGAACCGCCTTGCCCACGCGGATGAACTGATGACCGCTCAACAGCGCCACGCAGGGTGGTTCAGCGCCGTGGCCCTCGCGGAGGGTGCGGCGCTCACCGGCCCCGGCCAGATAGAAAGCCTCACCCGCTTGCGCGAGGCCCAGCACGATATCAGGGCCGCCCTGGCCTGGCTGATAGAGCACGGTAGCCTGGAGACTGCGGCGCGGATGTCGGTGGCATTGCACCGCCACTGGCTGGTGCGTAGCGCGTCACTTCGGGATAGTGTCGAACTGCTGACACGCCTGGAGACACGGCTTGAGCGCGCCGAGCCCGCGCCTGACGCTGCGCTGCACGCACGCCTCCTGAGCGTGCTTGGATCCCTGACTGGAACGATCGGTACACACCAGTCGGTGCCACACCGGCACTTTGAGGCGTCGCTCGCGCGGTTCCGCATGGCCGGCGATCCGGCCGGCGTGGCCACGGCACTCAATCATCTCGGATGGAGCGCACACCTGCTCGGGCGCCTGGAGGAAGGGAAGCAAGCCTCCACCGAGGCTCTGGAGATCCATCGCCGGCGAGGGGACCAGCCCGGAGTCGCGATCTCGTGCATCAACCTCGGATGGATTGCCCTTCTGCGCGCCAACTTCGGGACTGCGGAGCGCTGCTTCCGCGAAGCCCAGGCTATTCACCAGCTGACCGGTGACCGGCGCTCGCTCGCTTATGCCACCGGCCACCTGGCATCGCTGGCGCTCGCCCGGGGCGATGCCGCACGGGCGCTCTCCCTGCGGGACGACACCAATCATCTGCTCGAACAACTGGCCGATCAGCTCGCATGGCCCACCTTCGAAGTGCGCTACCTCAACTGTGCCCGTGAGGCCATGAAGCCCGTCAGCGTGGCACGTCTCGAGGACGAGCTGCTGCCGATGCTGCGTGCCGCCGGTCATGGCTGGGCCGTGGGCTATGCACTGGATGTCCTCGCGGAGTTGCGGCTGGCAGAGGGCAACCTGATCGGAGCGCACGCAGCGGCAGCGGAGTCGCTGGCGGTTCGACAGCGCGCCGGCGTGCGCTCCGGCGAAGCGGCCTCCGAGCTGCTGCTGGGATTGATTACGCTCCGCCAGGGCAAGCGAGGCCGTTCGGCGGAACACCTCGCCGCCAGTCTGGAAAGCCGGCTGGAGATGGGAGAACGACTGGGCGCGCTGGAAACGACCGAGGCGGTCAGTGAGTGGCTCCTGGCCACCAATCCCCGGGCGTCGCTCCTGCTGCTGGCCGGCTGCAGCTCGCAGCGCGATCACCTTGGAGCCGGGAGGACACCGCGCCGCCGTCGGCAGGTGGAGCGGGTGTGGCAGCAGGCATGCAATCTTTGCAGTGACGGCACCGATCCGGCCCTTCGCCAGGGCCGTGACGCCACCCTCGACGCACTTGCCAGTATGGCTGCGCATGCGCTCGCATGCCAGGGCCGGGGAGGCGGATGAACTCCCGTGATGACCTCGCCGGCTCCCTCCTCCAGTGGCGCAACGGCGACAGGTCGGCAGCGGGTGCCGCGTTTGAGGCGGCCTACAACCAGTTGCGCGGCCTGGCCCATCAGCGGTTACGCCACGAACGGACCGAGCACACGCTCAACACGACTGCGCTGGTGCACGAGGCGTATCTGCGGCTCGCCTCCGCAGGAGACGTCAACTGGCAGGACCGGGCGCATTTCTTTGCCGTGGCTTCCCGGGCGATGCGACGGATTCTGGTGGATCATGCGCGTGAGCGCGGTGCGCGGAAGCGCGGCGGCGAGCTGGTGCACGTCCAGCTCGCGCCCGAGCAGCTGGCAGGACTGCTCGCGGCCGAGCAGGCGGATCCGGATGCCCTGCTGGCGCTGGATCAGCAGCTGAATGTCCTGAGCGAATCAAATCCGCGTGCGGCACAGGCGATCGAGCTTCGCTACTTCGGTGGGCTCACGCTCGCGGAGGTCGGCGAGATGCTTGGCGTCAGCCCGCCCACCGCCATGCGCGACGTGCGCTACGCCCTGGCATGGCTGGCAAGGGCAATGTGTGGGTGACAGGCGGACAGCAGGCAAGGCGGGGCGCTCATGCGCCCGTGTCCCGCAGTGGATTGTACCGTGAGAGTAAGGTCCTGGCCTGTCCATCCACCCGTCCATCCGGCCCATCCCGCCCATCCCGCCCATCGCCCATCGCCCATCCTGTCATTCCATCCACTTCCCCAG
>DAIMFY010000165.1:0-5362 GCA_036724295.1 Gemmatimonadales bacterium
GCCGCCGGGTTCGAGGCGCTCGCGCGCGCGATCCGCGACGGCAAGCGCGCGTTCGATGCCGTCGCCCGCGAGCAGGCGGCGCAAGCCGTGGATGATGTGCGGCATCTCGTGCGCCGGGTCAAGGAATGGGGACCCGCCGACGACGCCCGGGCCACACGGATCGCGAGCGAGCTCGCCGCGCTCGCCGGCGGCACGGTGCGTGACCCGCGGCAGCACCCCGCGACCCCAAGCGTACAGTCGCAGACCGGCGTTCGCGCTTTCGTGGCGCGTGAGGGCGCGCTGGTGGCGAGTGCGCTGGACCGCGCGGCACGCTCGCTCGAGGCCACGCCCGAGGCGCGCGAGCCGCTCTATGCGGTGCTCCGCCGCATGCAGTCGCTGAGGGGCCTGGCCGAACTGAGCGAACTGAGCCCCCTACCAGAAGTGCTCGACGGCATCGAACTGGCCGTTGGCGACCTCACCCGGCTGTTCGCGCCGCCTCCCGGCGTCCCCGCCCTGCTCGACGCCGCCGCCGCCGCGCTCACGCGGATTGCCCGCGACGTGGCAGACCGCGGTACTCCGGAGCCAGGAGCTCCCGAGGCCCAGCAGTTTACCGACCGGCTGCTGCGCGCGTTCGCGAGCGAGGATGATGTGGTGCCGATCGAAGGGCTGCTCGACCGAGCCAATAGCGATGCCATTGTGCGCTCGTCAGCCCAACCCCAGTTTGCCCCGCCCTCGCCGCTCGGGCCGGTCGAGCTGGTGAGTCACGGCGAGCACCTGGTGCAGGCAGCGGAACAGCTGATGAACGCCGCGTCCGTGACCGCGCGTGACCTTCGGCTGTACGCGCTGGTGCCCGCGTTCCGGGCCACTGCCGCGACGGGTCGTGACCCATTGACGCCGGCGCTTGCACGATTCGGGAAAGCGGCCTGCCGCGCGATTGCCAGTGGCTCGGCGGCCGGAAACCTCGCTTCCTTCACCGACGTCCTGCGCTCGGCTGGAGAAGTGCTCCGGGAAGTGGCCGAGCTCGGACCGGCACCCGCGCAGGCGGCCAGCCTCGATGCACTCACCGCGCGCCTCGATCCGGCCTCAACCCGGGCCGAAGCGGCACCTGCGGCCCCGGCCGAGCCGGTCACAAGCGTGATGAGTCAGCCGGCCGAGGCGCCCGTGTCACCACAGACCCCGCCGGCTCGGGAAGACTTGTCCCCGGCGCTGCCCCCGGTAGTGGCCATTGAATCGCTGGCTTATGACGGCGAGTCGGTCCTCGCCGTGCCGGCAGCCCGGACGGCTGTCGCCGATGACGCTGAGGTCGTGCCGGTGCTCGACCTGGCACCCGACGAGCCCCTGCCCCTCGAGCGAGGCTTCTCCGACTATCACCGCCTGCTGCAGGACGCCGCCACCCTGGCTGTGACTCCCTCCGGAAGTGGTGTCATTGACCAGGAGAACTCCGCCATCGTTGCGATCGAGACGCTCTGTTACAGCGGGCACGCTGCGCTCGAACGGGCGGCTGTCGTCCGCGCCGAAATAGCCGCCAGCCTGGAGCGGCAACCCGGGCTGGCCACGGTCGAGCCGCTGCTGCTCGAGTTGCTGGATCTGGTCCCACTCGCGCTCAAGCCGAGCTGATCATGCCCGATCGTCGCTCGTGGTGGGCCCTCGGCGCCGGCGTGCTCATCGCCGGCGCGCTGCTCTGGTGGGTACTGCACGACGTGAATTGGGCTGACCTCGAGGCCGAGATCCGCGCGGCCAGCCCGGCGCTGATTGCGCTCGCCATCTGTGCCGCCACCGCGACTTTTCCGCTGCGCGTCGTCCGCTGGCGGCTGCTGCTCCGGGCCGAAGACGATTCGGCACTCGCGTTCGCCCCGCTCTGGCATGCCGTCGCCATTGGCTTCATGGCCAACAACATCCTGCCATTCCGCATTGGTGAGCTGATGCGCACGTGGGCGGCGAGCCGGCTCACCGGAGCGAGGTTTTCGGCATCGTTGTCCAGCATCGCCGTGGAGCGGGTGTTCGATGCGCTCACCGTCATCAGCATGCTTGCGCTGGGATTGCTGCTTGCGGGGCTGCCGCAACGCGTGGAACTGTTCGGCACGCCCGTGACCCAGCTCGCCACGGCATCGGGCATCCTTGTGGTTGTCGCCCTGTTCATGGCCATCGCAGTGGTGAGTTTTCCCGCCGCCGCGGAGCGCCTTATCCGGCGCCTGCCCTCCAAGCCGCTCGCCGACCGGCTGGTGATCCTGGTTGAAGGCGTGCGACACGGGCTTGGCGTGCTGCGTTCGCCGTCAAGGGTCAGCGCCGTGGTTGCCTGGTCGGTGGTGATCTGGCTGGTCAACGCACTCTCGTTCTGGATCATGATGCGGGCATTCCACTTGCCCGTTGGATTCGCCGGTGTTCTGCTGCTGCAGGGGGTGCTGGTGCTCGGCGTCGCGGCCCCCACCACCCCGGGCTACGTCGGCGTGTTCGAGGCTGTCATCAAGGCGGTACTGCTGCTCTTTGCGGTATCCGCGGATCGGGCGGTCGCGTACGCGGTCACCTATCACATCACCACGTTCCTGCCCATCGTCCTGCTGGGCGCGTGGTCGCTCACGCGGACGTCGCTGAACTTCGCGACATTGCGCAGAGCCCCGCAGCCATGACCCAGGAAATCGCCGCACAGGCGCCGGCCAAGGTGAACCTGTTCCTGCGCGTCTTCGGCGTGATGGCTGATGGCTATCATGCGGTGGAGACGCTGCTCGCCCGCACCTCGCTGGCCGATGACCTCCACGCCGAGCGGCGGGACTCCCGCGGCGTCACGCTTAGCGTCGAGGGGATCGATACCGGACCGACAGAGGAAAACCTGGCAGTGCGCGGCGCCCAGCTGGTGCTGGAGGCGACCGGGCACCGCTTCGGTGTGCACCTCACCCTCACCAAGCGCATTCCAGTGCAGGCGGGGCTGGGTGGTGGTTCAAGCGACGGCGCACAGGCACTGCTGCTGGTCAACCAGCTGGCCGGCAACGCGATTCCCCGTCATGAGTTGCTCCAGCTCGCGGCCAAGCTGGGGAGTGACGTGCCGTTCCAGATGAGTGGCGCTCGGCTCGCCGTGGGATGGCATCGCGGCGAACGGCTGCTTCGGCTCCCGCCGCTGCCGCCCGCGCCGGGCCTGATCCTGGTCCCGCCGTCGGGCGTGGGCACCGCTGACGCGTATCGCTGGCTCGACGCCGCGCGCACCGGTCCGGTCCGGCGCGGTGCGGTGCTGCTGGACCTCGACGCCGTCAGCACCTGGGGGGATGTGGCCCGGATGGCAGGAAATGACTTTGAGGCGCCGGTCTTCGCCGAGCGCCCCGCGATCAGGACCGCGTTCGATAAACTGGTGGGCACCGGGCCGATGCTATGCCGGCTGTCGGGCTCCGGCTGTGCGGTATTCGCGGTTTATCGAACTGTCCAGGACCGGGACGATGCGATGATGATGCTTTCGCCTAAGCTGGGCCAGCGCTTCGCCGTAGAAGTGGGCTGACCCGCCCTCGGCGATTAGCTTTGACGCCAGCTGGCGCTGGCCCTTCGTCCAATGGCAGGACATCGGACTTTGGATCCGAGAATGGTGGTTCGAATCCACCAGGGCCAATGCAGACGCGGGACGCGAGACAGGGGTCTCGCGTCCCGCGTCGGTTGTCCTGGAAGCGGAGCCTAGGGAATGGCCACCGCGTGCACGGTCAGTACCACATCGTTGAAGTCGTTGTCGCCGCCGTCCTCGAAGTTGATGGTCCAGTCCGGATAGACCCCGTCCAGCTGGAAGGATGGAGGCGCACCGGTCTCGTCCGACGTGATCGAGAAGTTGAGGTCGGTCCCTGCCGCAAAGCCCGAGGACGCGCTGCCCACATTCCACGACTTGCCATCGGTCTCGTAGCAGCCATCGTCCGTGAGCTTCTGGCTGACAGGCGCGGTGACCCGGATGGTGGTGCTCTTTGCGGTGCAGCTGGTGGACGTGAGGGTGATGGTGAAGTATGCCTGGTCTACCGTGTCGGGGATCGCTGGGCAGTCGGCGGTCGAGCCTGCCTCGCCGCACAGTCCCGTGACGATCGGATTCTTGGGCCCGTTATCGCACGCCGCGATCGTCAGGGCCGCCGCAACTGCCAACATCGCCGTAAACCCCAGGGGTTGGCGCATCCCTCATACCCTCGCTGTCAGGAGTGAAAAACCTGGTCGAATCTAACCAGCGGACCGGCCGCGCGTCATCCGCGGCGCTGGAACGCCCGTCCTGTCGCCTGTGAGGGTTCCAGTCTACGCCGGGCAGGCCCGGCGTTCCGTGATGCACCACACAGTGGTGGCCGGTCCCGCAAGCTGCCATGGCGACGTGAGTTGACCTCGGCCGTCGCGGGCTGCTATTTTGGAAGGCTATAACCATGACGGACCTCTCGATGTCGCGGAGCCAGATGCTCCTGATGAGCGGGACGGCCAACCGGCCCCTGGCGGAGGAGGTGGCAGCGCACCTCGGCCAGCCGCTTTGCGCCATTACCATCCGGCGCTTTGCCGATGGCGAGATCTTCGTCAAGATCGACGAGAACGTGCGGGGACGGGATGTCTACATCATCCAGTCCACCAACCCGCCGGCCGAAAACATGATGGAGCTGCTGCTCCTCATGGATGCGGCCCGCCGGGCCAGCGCCGCCCGCATCACGGCGGTCATTCCGTACTTCGGCTACGCGCGCCAGGACCGGAAAGACCAGCCCCGGGTCGCCATCAGCGCCAAGCTCATGGCCAACATGGTGTCCATGGCAGGCGCCGACCGGGTTCTGGCCATGGACTTCCACCAGCACCAGTTGCAGGGATTTTTCGACCTGCCGGTGGACCACCTGTATGCGGCACCGGTCCTGGTCAACCACTACCGGCAGAAGCAGCTCCGCGATCTCGTGATCGTGGCACCCGATGTGGGAAGTGCCAAGATGGCCCGCGGCTTCGCCAAGCGGCTCAACGCGTCGCTGGCCATCATCGACAAGCGGCGTCCCTCGGCCAATGTCGCCGAGGTGCTCAACGTGGTGGGTGAGGTGAGCGGCCGGGATTGCATCATCCCGGACGACATGATCGACACCGCCGGCACCATGGCGGAAGCGGTCAATGCGCTGAAGCGGCTGGGAGCCGAGGACGTCTATTGCTGCGCCACCCATGGCCTGCTTTCGGGACCGGCGGTACAGCGACTGGTGGCATCCCCGGTCAAGGAAGTGGTGGTGACCAACACCATTGAGATTCCGGCGGAGCGCCGTTTCGACCGGCTCCGGGTACTGTCAATCGCAGGACTGCTGTCGAAGGCCATTGGCTACACGCACAGCGACCAGTCGGTCAGCTCGCTGTTCGAATGACGGGCGCGCCTCCGCGCCGATGACACGAAGGAAAACGAGACATGGCAAACCAGGTGAAA
>DAIMFY010000166.1:0-5362 GCA_036724295.1 Gemmatimonadales bacterium
GGGTGGAGACGATCTGCGTGGTCATCACCCGGAACCCGCCGCCAAAGATGTAGGGGGCGCTGAACGACGCGAGGGCGGTCATGAACGTGAGGAGCGCCGCGCCCACCAGTTGCGGGCGAAGGAGCGGCAGCACCACGAGCCGAAGGGTCCGCGCGCGTCGCGCCCCGAGACTCGCCGATGCCTCCCAGACGGAGGCATCGATGCTGGAAAGCCCCGCCCGCACAAAGAGGTAGAAGTAGACGTACATCGAGTAGGCGTGTACCAGCAGGATGGCGCCCGCCCCTTCCAGGCGCCAGGGTGCTGCATCGAGCGAAAAGACCCGCCGCACCAGGTGCGCGAGGAATCCCGATTCACCAAACAGGAAGATGAACGACACCACGCCCACGAGCGGCGGCAGGACGGCGGGCAGCGCCACCATGGCGCCCAGCCAGCGCCGGCCGGGGAAGTCGTAGCGCTCAAAGAAGAACGCGAGCGGAATGCCGATAACGGCGGCAAGCATCACGCTGACGACTGCGATCCAGAGGCTGTTGAAGAGCGCCGAAAGTTCGGTGGGCCGAGCCAGGAACTCCTGCACGTGCTGCAGCGTCCAGCCGCCCTGCTCCCGGAGCCCGCGCCGCAGGGTGAGCAGCAGCGGGTACACCACGAGCCAGGTGAGCACCGCGGCCAGCAGCAGTCCCTGCCAGGTATTGCGCGGGCGCTTCACTCCTCGGCCTCGGTCAGAAAGAGATGGAGCCCGCCGTCGCCGCGACGGGTGGGCATGATCCCCACCGACTGGCCGGGCTCGGCCGCGTGGAGCGGGCCCGCAACTTCAATGGTGCGGCCATCGACGAGCGTCACCAGGTAGGCCGCACCGGCACCAGTGAAGCGGCGCCGCGCGACCACACCGGACAGCACGTCGTTCCCCGGCTCGCCGAGATAGACCGATTCGGGGCGCAGGAAGAGCCAGGCCGGTCCGGCATCGGGCACGGGATGATTGCCAGGTATCTCCCAGGTCCGGCCATAGAGCTGAACGCTGAGGGCGTCCGCGGTCCGGCCGGTCACCGTCACCGGCAGCACGCTCGAGCGGCCGATGAATCGCGCCACGAAGGGCGACGCAGGCTGGCCGTAGAGCTCCTGTGGAGTGCCCGCCTGCACCAGGCGCCCCCGATGCAACAGCGCCACCTGGTCGCCCAGGTCAAAGGCCTCGTCCTGCTCATGGGTCACGAAGACCGCGGTGATCTGCAGCCGCTTGATAAGGTCACGCAGCTCGGCGCGGGTCCGCTCCCTGAGCGATGGGTCGAGATTGGACAGCGGCTCATCCAGCAGCAGGATGCGCGGCTCGGGCGCGAGCGCGCGCGCGAGCGCCACCCGCTGCTGCTGGCCACCGGAGAGCTGGCTGATGCCGCGGCGCTCGTAGCCGGCGAGGTCAACCAGCGCGAGCGCCTCCTGCACCCGGCGCGCGAGATCAGGTCCGCGCACGCCGACCGATTCCAGCCCGTACGCCACGTTGGCGCCGACGTCGAGATGCGGAAAGAGCGCGTAGTGCTGGAAGACCATGCCGAACCGCCGCTCGGCGGGCGCGAGCCGGGTCACGCGCTCGCCGTTTACCAGGACATCGCCGGCGTCGGCGATCTCGAAGCCCGCAAGCAGCCGCAGCAGCGTGGTCTTGCCGCTGCCGCTTGGCCCCAGCAACGCGAGGATGGAGCCGGCCGGCACATCAAGCGAAACGTCGCTGACCGCCTGCACCTCGCCAAAGCGCTTGGAGAGGGCACGGAGGCCAAGCTGAGCGCCGGTCGTCATGGCGCGCGCATCCGGGCGCCGGTGTTCCGCACGTGCTGGTCCCAGTACGCCATCCACGCGCTCCCGTCGCGCGCGAGCATCGCCCAATCCATCGGCTCCGCCACCATCGTCCGCTCCACTTCGGTGACCCAGGCCGGCACCATGGCCGGCGGCAGGTCATGGCGCGCCGGCAGGCGAAATACCTTCGACGCGGTGAGCGCCACCGCATCCTTGCTTCCCACATAGTCGATGAAGACGCGGGCAGAGTCGGCGTGGCGTCCATTGCGCACCAGCCCGATCGCGTCGTCAATCACCGCGGTGCCACTGGTGGGAAATGTGTAGCCCAGCGGCAGACCCTTCCCCTGGCCGATCAGGATATCGGGCAGGTCCCAGAGGGTAACGAGACCCTCGCGCCGGGAAAGTTTTTCCACGAGGATGGCGGGGTTAAGCGTGTAGGCCGTCGTCTGCGCGTCGAGCCGCCGCAGCCACTGCATGCCGGCCGAAGTGTCGCCGGTCTGGCGGATGCTGCGCTCGATGATGAGCCCCCAGATGGCGCGCATGGTGCCGCTCGCCATCGGATCGCGAATGAGCACCTTGTCATGCCACCTGGGATCGAGCATGTCGTCCCAGTCCTTTGGCGCCGAGTCGGCGGGGACCGCATCACGGTTGAAGGCAATGACGGCGGGCGTGCGATAGACCGGATAGTAGAGACCGTCGGGCTGCACACCGTCAGGGCCCACGGCGTTGGCCCACGCCGGCCGGTAGGGCTGCAAGAGCGAATCGGCCACGCCACGGTCGAAGATCGAGGTGGGACCGCCGAACCACACGTCGGCCTGGGGATTGACGCGCTCGAACCGGAGGCGGTCGAGGATCTCCTGGCTGCCCATGTCGAGCCAGCGCACGTCGATGCCAGGGTGGAGCTGCTCGAAGGCGTGCTCCAGCAGGACCAGCTGGTCGCGTCCGTGGGGAGAATAGACCGTGACCGGCGTGCGGCCGTCACCGCACGCCGAAAGCGTCAGGAAGGCAGCGAGAAGCAGCCTGCGGGTCACGGCACCGGCGCGGGATGAAGCGCCAGCAGGTTGGCAAAGAGGCGAAAGGCGCCGGGCACGCCGGCAGGGAGCTCCCGGAAAAACGCGAGGCCGGTGTAGACGTAGCGGCCCTTGCCGACGTTGGCCACCAGCAGGGAGCCCTTCATCGGCGCCTCTCCCGGATCGTGCATCGCGAGCAGGGGCGTGTAGCCGTCATCCCAGGTGTGGGCGAAATAGAGACCACGCTCCTGGATCCAGTTGTCCCAGTCGGATGGGGTGATCGCGTTGGGTGCGGTGAAGACGGGCGACTGGGGATCCAGCATCGTCACCGGCGAATGCTCGTCGGTCACCCGATCGTGCGGCCGGGCAATTGTGAGCGGCAGCGGCGCGTAGCCGCCCTGGATGAACTGGTACTGCTGGTACTGCACCAGCAGGAGCCCACCCGCCTTCACATAGTCCAGCAGCCGGCGATTGTGCTGGACCAGCGCCGCGTCAATCTCATAGGCGCGGGGACCGACCACGATGGCATCGAACCGCGAGAGATCCCCGTTTTCGAGCTGGTCCGGTGTGAGAACGGTGACAGGAATCCCCGCGGCGAGGAGCGCCTCCGGCACCCGGTCCGCCGCGCCACGGATGTAGCCCACCGCCTTGAGCCACGGGAATGCGATGTTTGCCAGGACCACCGAGACACTGGCAGGCTGGGTCCACGAGCGGGGCCGCACATGGCCGTACGCGAGGGAACGCAGTCCCTCGCTGAAGCGGCGGCCGTCGGCGGTGACGGCCACGGCGCGGAGGGCGTAGCGCCCGGCACTGGCAGCAGCGGGAATGGTCACGTCGAAGGCGTAGGCGTCGCGTTCATCTTCCCGGGTGAACACGAAGGGCTGGGGCTCTGGTTCCCGCCAGCCGGCCGGCACCTCGATCCGCACCTCGCCGCGCACGGTGTCGCGCGCCGCGTGGTCCACCGAGACCAGCAGGCGAAGCCGGTGCTCGGCGCCCGCCGGCAGGAGGACGGTGTCCCGGTCTACCCGGACATCGATGGCCGGTTGCACCACGACCGGCAGCCGCACTTCACCGATGACCTGGTCGTTGGCCTGCCGGGTGACTTCGCGCTCGACCGGCACCGCGTCGCCAGGGAGCGCCAGCTCCGCCCGGAGCGGTGGCGGTTCGAAGGGATCGCCCCACGACGCGCGCGCAGAGGCGGGCCAGCGGTAGAGATCGCCGTCGCGCGGCTCGCGCAGGAAGTAGGGCGTGGTTGCCTCGGCCGTGGGCGGCACGGTGACATGAATCGGCCGTGACGCCACGGTGCCGGGGGCAGCCGTCATCGGTCCGCTGGACGATCCATGCGTGACGGTCCACCCGGACGGTGCAGCGAGCGAATCGGTGATCGAGACAGCACGTGCGCCGCCGTTGGCAGCCATGATGGTCACATCGAGCGTCTGGCCCGCTGTCACGTGGTCGTCAGCGGCCGTGGCATCTTCAGCGATGCCCAGCGCGATGGCGCGGGCACGAGAGAGATGTCGCGCCTGATCCCGGAGCGCTGGTGCCATGCTCCGCGCGGATCCCAGGATACGCGATGCGGAATCGAGCGCGGCAGGTGCCAGCGAGTCCGGCACCGAGCGGATGTGCGCCACCTGGGAGCCATAGGCGCGCGCCGCCGCCGCCCCGAGTACCGGCGCGAGCGTCGTATCGACGCCGGCAAAGAGGCCGCCGGCGCCCTTTCCGGTGCGGTCGGTCACCAGCGCCATCTTGATGGCCGACGGCCCCAGCGACTGCAGCTGGCCCATGTTCTGTGAGCGGTGCCGGGAGCGGCTCGCCATGGCGAGCTGATGGTAGGTGAGACCGGTGACGCGGTCGAGCGCGCCGCCATCGAGCGTGAGCGTGGTGGGAAGCCCGTTGAACCGGGTGCTCTGGTAGAGCTTGAGCGGGGTCCACGCCGCCAGTCCTTCCTCGGACTTCAGCTCGGGAAAGCGGGTGGAATCACCGGCCGCCGCGAAGGCAGCGCGCGCAGCCCAGCCTGCGGCCTGATGCTGGCCGTGGCCATCGCGCGGTGTGCCGGTGAAGATCGTGACGATTATCTGGGGGCGGAATTTCCGGACGATCCGCACCACGTCCTTGAGGATGGAATCCTGGGGCCACTGGGCCCAGGTGTCGTCCAGCGTCTTGGAGAAGCCGAAATCATAGGCGCGGGTGAAGTACTGGCGCGCGCCATCGAGGCGCCGGGCCGACAGCAGTTCCTCGGTCCTCAGCAGTCCCAATGATTCGCCCAGTTCGCCGCCAACCAGGTTCTGGCCACCTTCGCCCCGGTTGAGGGCGAGATAGGCCGCCTCGGCGCCCTTTCCGCGCGCCAGCCAGGCCAGCAGCTCGGTATCCTCGTCATCCGGATGCGCACCGATCACCAGGACACGCAGGTTGTGGCCCAGCATCCGGGTCTCTTCGGCGTACGCTACCAGCCCGCCCGCGCTGGCGGGCGCGAGCTGGGCAGCGAGCGGTGCGGCGAAGGAAAGGAGGAAAAGCCCGAGGACGCGAAGCGCCCGGCTCATTGGCGGCCGGGGTGAGGCGAGCTCTCGGTCTCGTCG
>DAIMFY010000167.1:0-5339 GCA_036724295.1 Gemmatimonadales bacterium
CACCATGCTGATCGCCATCCCCACGGGCGTGAAGATCTTCAACTGGCTCGGCACCATGGCCGGCGGCTCGCTGCAGATGAAGACACCGATGCTCTTTTCCATCGGCTTCATCGCGATGTTCATCATCGGCGGGCTGTCGGGCGTCATGCACGCCTCGCCGCCGGCTGACCTGCAGCAGACCGACAGCTACTTCATCGTGGCGCACTTCCACTACGTGCTGTTCGGCGGATCCATTTTCGCGCTGACGTCGGGGGCGTATTACTGGTGGCCCAAGATGTTCGGGCGCATGCTGAGCGAAAAGCTGGGCAAGGCGCACTTCTGGCTCATGCTCATCGCCTTCAACCTCACGTTCTTCCCGATGCACTTCGTGGGGCTGCACGGCATGCCGCGCCGGGTGTATACCTATCCCGCGGGCCTCGGCTTCGAGACGATGAACATGCTGGAGACGGCGGGCGCGCTGCTGCTGGCGCTCTCGCAGGCCATCTTCATCTGGAACATCATCCAGGCCTGGCGCAAGCCCCGCAACGCGCCGGCTGATCCGTGGAATGGCGCCACGCTGGAGTGGGCCATCCCGTCGCCGCCGCAGGAGTTCAATTTTGCGGTGGAGCCGGAAGTACACAGCCGCGATCCCCTGTGGGAGCAGAAGCGCCGGGAGGGGCGGTTGCCCGAGCCCGAGCGCGTGGGCGGCCAGGGCATCCACCTGCCGAACCCGTCCTTCTGGCCGCTGCTGACGGCCACCGGAGTCGCCGGCATTTTCATCTCGATGATGATGATCCAGTTCCTCGGCTGGTGGTTCGTGATCGCGATGGTGCTGTGGTTCCTGTTCAGCGTGTACAACTGGGTGTTTGAGCCAGCATGAGGAGTGTCATCGGTCTTCGGTCTTCGGTCGTCGCGCACGACCGTGGATCGACGACCGACGACCGACGACTGACGACTAGTCCCGGAGTTCCCATTGTCCGACCACAGCCACGCCCTGGAGCACCGTACCGCCACCGGCATCGACAGCCGGAAAGTGGCGATCTGGACCTTCATCGGCTCGGAGTGCATGTTCTTCGCCTCGCTGATCGCGACCTACCTGGTCTATCACGGGCGGAGCCTGAGCGGTCCCACCGCGGGCGAGATGCTGGAGATCCCGCTGGTCACGGGCGGCACGGCGGTGCTGCTGTTCAGCTCGTTCTTCGTGGTCATGGCGCTCAACGGGGCGCAGCGCGGCGACCGTCGCGCGCTGCTGGTCTGGTTGAGCGCCACGGTGCTTGCCGGACTCAGCTTCGTGGGCATGCAGATCTACGAGTTCTCGCATTTCGTCCACGAAGGCCTCACCATCAAGACCAACCTGTTTGGGGCTACCTTCTACACGCTGACCGGCTTCCACGGCACCCACGTCTCGATCGGCGTGCTCTGGCTCGCCACGCTGCTGATCCTGGCGTTCCGTGGCAAGATCACGCCCGAAAAGGCGGTCAATCTCGAGATCGCCGCGCTCTACTGGCACTTTGTGGACGTGGTCTGGGTGGTGATCTTCCCGGTCGTGTACCTGATGAAGGACTGGAAGCCCTGAGGAGATCCGAATGGAAGCGCATGTAGCCGAGGCTGAAGTGCACAGCCATCCGACCGCGGGGCTGTACGTCAAGATCGCGGTCGTGCTGTTCCTGGTGACCTTCCTCGAGGTGGCGGCGTACGAGCTGTCGCACCGGGGTGGCAACGCCGAAGCGATCATGGGCCCGATCCTGATCCCGGTCCTGCTGGTCCTGAGCGCGGTCAAGTTCGCGCTCGTGGCGATGTTCTACATGCACCTGAAGCAGGACAGCAAGCTGTTCACCGGCCTGTTCGTGTTCCCGCTCATCATCGCGGCGGTCATCGTCGTCTCGCTGATGCTGCTTTTCTCGTATCACCTGCACTACAACGCAGGGCTGGTGTGAGCCTGCTGCCTGGGCTGCTGCTCCACGCCAGGGCGCCCGCCACGGTGCCCTGGTCGCCGGCGCTGTCACTGCACTGGAGTACGGTACTGGGCACCGCGATCTTCGGTGCCCTTTACGTTTGGGGGATCACGACGGCGCGGCGCCGCTGGAAGCTGGGCCCGCCGGTGGGGCCCCTCCGCATCGCGGCCTTCGCGGCCGGGCTGGTGCTGCTGCTGGCTTCGCTCAATGGCCCCATCCACGACCTGAGCGACGACTATCTCTTCGCGGCGCACATGCTGCAGCACCTGCTGCTCACGATGGTGTTCCCGCCGCTCATCATCTTCGCGATCCCGGGCTGGCTGCTCCGGCCGCTGGTGCGGCCGCGCTGGGTGCAGCGGGTGGGCCGCTTCGTGGCCCACCCGATCATCGCCGGCGTGATCTTCACCGTGGTGCTGTCGGCGTGGCACCTCGTGCCGGTCTATGACCTGATGATGGAAAACCACGACGTGCACATCGTCGCGCACCTCCTGTTCATCATTGCCGCCTTCATCATGTGGTGGCCGGTCATGAGCCCGCTCGAGGAGGTGCCGGCGTTGCCCCCCGGGCTCGCCATGCTGTACCTCTTCCTGGTGAGCGTGCCGATGCAGGTTCCGGCGGCGCTCATCACCATGTCCGACACGCCGCTCTACCGCTGGTACGTCGAGGCGCCACGCACCTTCGGGCTCACGCCGTTGGAGGACCAGCGGATCGGCGGCCTGCTCATGTGGATCCCGGGCAATCTCTGGCTCTTCGGTGCCATCGGGGTGCTGTTCTTCCTGTGGAACCGGGACCAGGAGCGGGAGGACGTGCGCGAGGTGCGAGCGGGGGCGCTGGCGTAGGGAGCTGTGAGCTGAGAGCTGAGAGCCATGCGCGGTGCGTCATTGCGAGCCCTCAGGGGCGAAGCAATCGGGTGGCTTGGATCGGCTCGACTCTCGACTCTCGACCCTCGACCATCCGCGCCCTCTGCGCCTCTGGCGTTGATTCCGGGAGTGCCCATGGCAGTCATGCGATCCTTCGGTGCGCTGTGCATCGCTCTGTGGCTGCTGATTCCGACTGCCGCCGGCGCGCAGGCTGCGCGCCCGCCCGATTTCGATGCGCTGGCCCGGGAAGCTACGGCCTGGCTGGCCGGTTATCTGAAGATCGAGACCGTCAATCCACCGGGGAACGAACTCGCGGGCGCCAGGTATCTCCAGCAGTTGCTTGCCAGGGAAGGGATCGAGAGCCAGATCCTCGAGTCCGCCCCCGGGCGCGGCAACATCTACGCCCGGCTCAAGGGCAGCGGCAGCAAGCGCCCCATCATCCTGCTGCACCACATCGACGTGGTGCCGGTGGATTCGTCCGAGTGGACCATGCCGCCCTTCAGCGGCGCGATTCGCGATGGCTACCTGTATGGCCGTGGCGCGCTGGACGACAAGGGCTCTGGCATCATGGACCTTGCCGTGCTCGTCGCGCTCAAGCGCCGGGGCGTGCCGCTGTCCCGTGATGTCATCTTCATCGGCAACGCGGACGAGGAGACCGGCTCGACCGGCGCCGACTGGTTCACCACCCAGCACGCCGACCTTGTGCGCGGTGCCGAATTCCTGATCAACGAAGGTGGCGACAACCGGGCCGACTCCAGTGGCCGCACGCTGTACTATGGCCTGGACGTGACCGAGAAGGTGCCATCCTGGATTCACCTCACCGCCCGCGGAACCGGTGGCCACGGCTCCGTTCCCACCGCCGACAATCCCGCGGCCCGCATCGCGAGGGCTCTTGGGCGGCTGGCTGAATGGGAGACACCGATCACGCTTACGCCGCCGGCGGAGAGCTTCCTCAAGGCCGTGGCACCGATGGAGCAGGACCGGCAGCGTCGTGGCTGGCTCGCGGATCCGGCGCGGGCCCTCACCGATTCGGCGGGCCGTGCCTGGCTGCTGTCCGATCCCTATCGCAATGCGATCCTCCGCAATACCGTCTCGGTCACGGTCATGCAGGGTTCCAACAAGACCAACATCATTCCCTCACGCGCCTCCGCCGAGGTGGATATCCGGCTGCTGCCAGGCACCGACCACGACGCTTTCATGGCGGAGGTGCGCCGGGTCGTCCATGATTCCCTGGTGGAGGTGACGGCGGTCTCGGCGCCGAGGGAGGCGACCAGCGCGCCGCTCGACGGTGCGCTGGTGGATGCATTGCGCGCCACCGTGGCGGAGATGGACCCCGGCACGCCGATCACCACGCCCATGCTGACCGGCTTCACCGACAGCTTCTACTATCGGCGGCTCGGCATCGGCGCCTACGGCATCGACCCCTTCCGCCTCACGGACGAGGATGGTGAAACGGTGCACGGCAATGACGAGCGGGTGAGCCTCGAGAATATCCGGTTCGGGGTGGAGTTCTTTTACCGAATCGTGGAGAAAGTGGCGCGATAGGGGCGCGTGGCCCTGCGCCCCTACCGCTCAACTCTCAACTCTCAACTCTCAAGCCCATGCCTCACACCCCCAGCACCGACCATCGTCTTCTCGCCGCCGGCGGCTTGCTGTCCGGGATCGGCGTCATCATGGGCGCCTTCAGCACGCATCTTCTGCGTGGGCGGCTCGAGCCCGACATGCTGGACGTGGTGCGGCTGGGGGCGCAGTACCAGCTGCTTCACGGCATCGCCATTGTCGCGGTCGCCGGCGCCATGTCGCACTTTCATCGCGCTCGGCTCCGTGCCGCGTGCTGGTTGTTCATTGCGGGGATCGTGCTGTTCTCGGGGAGTCTCTACGCGCTGGGGCTGACCGGCACGCACGCCTTCGGGGCGATCACGCCGCTGGGTGGAGTGTCATTCATCGCTGGCTGGCTGTTGGTCGTACTGGGTGCGAAGCCCCGTGAAAAGGCGGCGCACAAGGAGTGAATCCGCAGATTACACAGATTACGCAGATTGATCCGGCCGCTTACCGACGCCGTATCCTGAGGGCAACATCGGCACAATCGGCGTAATCTGCGAAATCTGCGGATCGATATCTGCGGATCGAGATCGGGAGGCTAGTGGGGCGGACGCAAGCCGCCCCTGCACGGGCCTGTTGAGATCAGGTTGCTAGCCCGCGTCCTGTCCGCCCCGCCCGCCTTGTCCGTCCTGTCCGTCCTGAACCGCCATCCCCATCGCGTGATACCCGTTGTCCACGTACACCACGCTGCCGGTAATGGCCGCCGCCAGCGGGCTGGCGAGGAACGCCGCCGCGTGGCCCACGTCCTCAGCCTCGAAGCGACGGGTGAGCGGCGAATTGGCTTCCGAGTACTTGATCATCGTATCGATGAAGCCGATGGCGCTCGCCGCACGCGAGGCCCAGGGCCCCGCGCTGATGCTGTTGACCCGCACACCCCAGCGGCGCCCCGCCTCGTACGCCAGCGTCCGTGTATCCGATTCCAGCGCGGCCTTGGCCGATGACA
>DAIMFY010000168.1:0-5312 GCA_036724295.1 Gemmatimonadales bacterium
TCCGCTCCAATCCCCTGGCTCGGCGCTTTGCCTCGCGGTTCGTCGCGGGCGAGACCATCGAAGAAGGGGTGGCATCAGCGCGCGAGCTGATGTCCCGCGGCATCACCGCGTCGCTCGACCTGCTGGGCGAGAGCGTCACCAGCCCGGCGGAGGCCACGGCCGCCAAGGACCAGTATCTCCTGATGCTGGACCGGATGGCTGCCGCCGGCAATATCGAGGTCAACGTCTCGGTGAAGCTCACCCAGATGGGCCTGGACATCGATGAAGACCTGTGCCGCCGCAACATGCGGGAGATCCTGGAGCGCACGGCCTCGCATGGTGGGTTCGTCCGCCTCGACATGGAAGGCTCGGACTACACCCAGCGCACACTCGACTTCTTCCGCCAGCATCTCCATCCCGATTTCGGCGCCCACTGCGGCGTGGTGATCCAGTCGGCACTGCGCCGCTCCGAACGCGATATCGCCGACCTGGTTGCGATGCGGGCCCGGGTCCGGCTCTGCAAGGGCGCCTATCTCGAGCCGCCCGACATCGCCTTTCCCGAGAAGGCCGACGTGGACCGGAATTACGTGAAGCTCATGGAGCGGCTGCTCACCGAGGGGAACTATCCGGGACTCGCCACCCATGACGAGCGGATCATCGCGCACGCGCGGGCGTTTGTCGGCGAGCACCGGATCGCGGAGGATCGCTTCGAGTTCCAGATGCTCTACGGCGTGCGGCGTGACCTCCAGCAGCAGCTTCGCGCCGCGGGCCACCGCATGCGGGTCTACATTCCCTTCGGCAACCAGTGGTATCCCTACCTCATGCGCCGCCTCGCCGAGCGGCCCGCCAATATCGCCTTCATGATGGGCAACATCGTCAAGGAGTCGGTGAAGCACCCGTGACAGACCTGACGCTGGGCGGCTACATGGCCACGCACGACCGGGCCGCCGCCTTCGGCGGCAGCGATGGACAGGCCTACTCGGTCGGCGTGATCGTGGACGACGCGCCCGACGAGCGCGGCCGCTTTGCCGCGTCCCTCCTTTTCGTGCGCTGGTCGCCAGCGGGCGACCGGCCCGTCGGCCACGTCGAGACGCCGCCGCTTGCCTGGGGCCGCACCCCGGAAGATGCCGACAGCCGCATCCGGGCCCTCTCGTTGTATGACGTGAAGGCTGCGCTGGACGAGGCGATCGCATCGGCGCCCAGGGAATGGTGAGCGGCACTGTCCTCGAGCGAGATGGGGCGCACTACCGGGTGCTCACCCCGGACGGTGAACTCAGGGCGGTGCTCCGGAAAAAGGTGAAGCGGGAAGAGCTGCGGGTGGTGGTAGGGGACCGGGTCCGGCTCGAGCCGGAGCCGGGCGGGGCCCTGTTCGGGATCATCGCGGTCGAGCCCCGTCGCGCGGTGCTCGAGCGGCGGGTGCCCGAGGGGCGGGGCACCCGCATCGTGGTCGCCAACCTGGATGAAGTCTTCGTGGTCACGGCGACGGTGGATCCGGCGCCCATTCCGCAACTGCTCGACCGGCTGCTGGTGCTCGCCGAAGCCAACGAGATCGAGGCGTCCGTGGTGGTGAACAAGGTGGACAAGGCGCCGGCTGCGCCGCTCGCCAGCCGCTTCAGCCGCGCAGGCTACCGCGTACTGGAGACCAGCGTGGCGACAGGCGAGGGCATCGCCCAGTTCGGCGCCGCGCTCCGCGGCCACACGGCGGTAGTGACCGGCCCTTCCGGCGCCGGCAAGTCCAGCCTGCTCAACATGGTGGAGCCGGGACTGGGCCTGCGTACCGGCGAGATCAGCGAGAAGGTGAGGCGCGGCAGGAACACAACGGTGGGCGCCCTGATGGTCCCGCTCGCAAATGGCGGCTTCCTGGTGGACACACCAGGCTTCAGCGAAGTCGGGCTCTGGGGCATCGATCCCCGAGAACTCGCGTCATGCTTCCCCGAGATGCGGCCGATGCTCGGTGAATGTCGCTTCCAGGATTGCCGCCACCGCACCGAGCCCGGTTGCGCCATCCGGGCGGCGGTGGAGCGCGGCGAGATCGCCGCCGACCGCCTGGAGAGCTATCACGTGCTGCTGCGGGAGCTGGAGGGGGCGCCGAGGGAATGGGAATAGGCTGGACGCGAGACGCGAGACGCGAGACGCGAGTTACGAGTCCCGCGTCCCGAGTCCCGCGTCCTTCTTCGTCCACCTCCCCGCGTCCCGCGTCTCGACTTTCGTCATCATCCGGTCAAACGCTTCGTCCAGATTGATGCCTTCCCGATTGGCCATGCAGATGATCACGAAGAGAATGTCCGCCATTTCCATGGCGAGATCGCCCTCGGGTTCCCCCGGTTTCCGGGTCTTCTGGCCAAAGCGGTCGTTGATGTCGCGCGCCAGCTCGCCCACTTCCTCGGCGAGCCGGGCCATGTTGGTGAGCGGATGGAAATAGCCCTCCTCGAACTGGCTGATCCACCGGTCGACGCGGGTTTGCAGGGGAGAGAGGGGCATGGGATCGGGAGCTGAAGGCTATAGGCTGAAGGCTAAGGGCTCAGAGCTGAGAGCTAAGAGTAATAGCGTCGCTCAGCTTTCAGCTTTCAGCTTTCAGCGCACTCACCACCTCTCGCATGAAATCCGGCAGGTCGCCGGGGTTCCGCGAGGTGATCATGTTGCCATCCACCACGACGCTGCGGTCCTCCCACAGCATGCCGGCGTTGACGAGGTCGTCCTTGATGGCGTTGACACTGGTGCCGTGCTTGCCCTTGACGATCCTTGCCGAGATCGGGACCCAGCCCGCGTGGCAGATGAACGCCACCAGCTTGCCGGCCTCGAAGATCTCGCGCGTCAGCTCCAGCACCTTGGCACTGCGGCGCAGCTTGTCCGGCGCAAAGCCGCCCGGGATGACGAGACCATCAAAGTCCTCGGCGTTGAGCGTGTCCACCGGGACATCAGGAGTACAGGGATAGCCATGCTTGCCGTGGACCTCGTCCATGGTGAGCCCGGCCACGACGGTGCGGAACCCGGCCTCCTCGAGCCGAAGCTTCGGATACCAGAGCTCCAGGTCTTCGTAGAGAGGGCCGGTGAAGAGGAGGATGGTTTTAGAGGTCATCGGTCGTCAGTCATCGGTCGCCTGTCCTCGATCATCAATGGTCGATCGTCGTTGGTGAATAGCCATCAGTCGTCGATGCCCGGTCTTGAGACTTCTGACGACCGATGACTGACGACCGACGACTCTACCTGCCCATCCTGCCCATCTTGCTGTAAACTACTTCTATTCCTACACGGACCACAGGCAATGCGATCCCGCGACCGAATCCTCGCGAATCTCGAATCCATTTATCGTGAATCCTACGATCAGGCCAAGGCGGCGGACGCCGATGCCCGTATGCGGGATCTCGACAATGCGTTCCAGCGCGATCAGCTCATGCTCGAAATCCTGCTCGATATCCGCGACCTCTTTTCCGTCGCGCCGGCCGCGTCCGGCGGCAGCGCCCTCGAGCGTCTCGAGGCCCTGCGCAAGCTTACTCGACTCCGCTGAAAGGCCTGGCATGTTTCGTACTGCATCTGTATTCCTGGCGCTGGCGCTCGCGGGCTGCGCTCCATCCTCCGATTCCGGCGGCGCACTGGCCCCGCCGACTGCAGCTGATCTGGTGGTCTACGGCCGCGTCTGGACCGGTGATACCGCCGCACCGTGGGCCGGTGGCGTGGCCGTGGTGGGCGATACCATCGCCGCAGTGGGCGACAGCGCGACGCTCGCCGCCTGGGTTGGCGCCTCCACCAAAGTGATGGACAACGGCCGTGCCCTGGTCACTCCGGGACTCATGGACGGGCACGCACACTTCTCGTCTGGCGGCTTCCAGCTTGCCAGCGTGGATCTCCGTGACGCGGCGACACCCACCGAGTTCATCCAGCGCCTCAAGAACTACGCGAAGACCCTGAAGCCGGGTGAGTGGATCACCGGCGGCGACTGGGATCACGAACGCTGGGCCGGGGCGCCGCTGCCGAGGCGTGACTGGATCGATTCGGTGACGCCGAACAATCCGGTGTTCGTAAACCGGCTCGACGGACATATGGGGCTCGCCAACAGTCTCGCGCTCAAGGCCGCTCGTGTGTCAGCAGCCACACCCGACGAAGCCGGTGGCACGATCGTGCGCGATGCTGACCGCACGCCCACCGGCGTGCTGAAGGACGGCGCCCAGGATGCTGTATACGCCGCCATGCCCGATGCCACGCCGGAACAGATGGACTCGGCCATGATGCGCGCCACCAACTGGGCCGTGTCCAGGGGCGTCACCGCGGTCTCCGCCGTCTCGGCACCGTGGGCCGAGGTGGCGTCGGCGCGTCGGCTCCGGCAGGCCGGCCTGCTCAAGACCCGGATCAGTTTCTATCCGGCGCTGGGCGGCTGGCATCGCGTGGCGGATTCCCTGAAGGCCAACGGCCCCGGCGACGACTGGATCCGTGTTGCCGGCGTGAAGGGATTCGTGGACGGCTCGCTCGGTTCCGGCACGGCACTCTTCTTCGAGCCGTATGCCGACGATCCCTCCACGTTCGGCCTCCTCGTCACGCCGGAAGATTCGCTGCGCAGCTGGATCGGTGCGGCAGACAGCGCCGGGCTCCAGGTGGTGGTGCATGCCATCGGTGAGCGCGCCAACGCGCTCATCCTCGACATCTACGACAGCGTGTTCACGGCGCACGGCCAGCGCGATCGCCGCTTCCGTGTGGAGCACGCCCAGCACCTGCGTCCCCAGGATGTGCCGCGCTTCGCCCGGATGGGCGTCATTGCGTCAATGCAGCCATACCACGCGGCGGATGACGGGCGCTGGGCCGAGAAGCGACTGGGACCGGAGCGCGTCAAGCACAGCTATGTCTTCCGCTCGCTGCTCGATAGCGGAGCTCGGCTCGCCTTCGGCTCCGACTGGAGCGTGGCGCCGCTCGACCCTATGCTCGGCATCGCGGCCGCCGTTACGCGCCAGACGCTCGACGGCAAGAATCCGGGTGGCTGGATTCCGGAGGAAAAGATCAGTGTGGATGAGGCGCTCCACGCCTATTCCACCGGTGATGCCTACGCCATGTTCGCGGAGCGTTCGCTGGGCGAGCTGAAACCGGGGTACAAGGCCGACATGCTCCTGCTCGATCGCGATCTCACCACGATCCGTCCGGACGAACTCTGGAACGCCAAGGTGCGAACCACGATGGTGGGCGGAAAGGTCGTGTACCAGGCGGCTGAGGACTGATGCGGTTCCGGGCCGGGCTGGGCGGTCTGCTGCTCGCCGTGGCTGCCGCGGGCTCGGTCCGGGCCCAGCAGCAGGCTGACTCCGTGGTGTTCACCGATGCTGATTCGCTCGATGCCGAGCTGCAATACC
>DAIMFY010000169.1:0-5285 GCA_036724295.1 Gemmatimonadales bacterium
ATCGAAGGGGAGTAGCTCGTCCGCCTCCGGGCGGAAGGCCGATCGTCAGGACTGTCCCGAAGGGGACACGGTCCGGCCAGGAGGCGGCAATCCCGCGCTCAGAGCGAGACCTTCGTCCACCGCTGCCAGCGCCGGGGGACGAGGGTCTCGCTTTTTTGCTAGCAGCCGATCGAGGAGCGAAATGATGGGCGGGTATACCAAGACGTTCATCCTGATGGCGGGACTGCTGGCCCTCTTTCTCATCGCGGGCCAGATCCTGGGCGGCGCCCAGGGGCTGATCATGGCCGCCATCTTCGGCGGTTTGATGAACTTTGTGATGTTCTTCTTCTCCGACAAGATTGTCCTGCGGATGTATCGCGCCCAGGTCGTGTCTGAGAGCGAGGCGCCAGAGCTCTACCGCATGGTGAACCGGCTGCGCCAGCGCGCCGGGCTCCCCATGCCGGTGGTGGCCATCGCCCCCCACGAGCAGCCCAACGCCTTCGCCACGGGCCGGAATCCCGAGCACGCCGTCGTGTGCGTCACCAGCGGTATCCTCAAGCATGTCCCCCCGCAGGAGCTGGAGGGTGTGCTGGCACATGAGCTGGCCCACGTCAAGAACCACGACATGCTGACGACGACCATCGCCGCCGGCATCGCGGGCACGCTGTCCTACCTGCCCTACCTGCTGCTGTTTGGCGGCGGGAACGACCGGGAGGGCGGGCATCCTGCGCTGCAGCTCGTGTTCATCGTGCTCGCGCCGATTGCCGCCATGCTGATGCAGTTTGCCGTCTCGCGCCAGCGCGAATTCGAGGCAGACCGGGTCGGCGCCGAGATCGCCGGCAATCCGTTGCCACTGGCGCACGCGCTGGCCCGGCTCGACAGCCTGGCACACCAGATTCCCATGAAGGTGGCGCCGGCGGTAGCGCCGCTGGCGCAGGTGAACCCACTCGCCGCAACCGGCGGCGGGTTTGCCCGGCTCTTCAGTACCCACCCGCCGACCGCCGAGCGGATCGCGCGGCTCGAAGCCCAGGCGCGAGGCCGCTAGGTGGGGCATCACGGCCCCTACGTCTGGATCGGCTTCACCGCCCTGATCGTGGCGCTGCTGTTTTTCGACCTCGCGGTGGTGAACCGGCGATCCCACAAGCCGTCGGGTGGCGAGGCGCTCAAGTGGAGCCTCACCGTCATCGCCATAGCGCTCGCCTTCGGCCTGTTCATCTACTGGCGCGAAGGCGGCGTCTCGGCGCTGGAGTACTACACCGGCTACGTGATCGAGCTGAGCCTCAGCGTCGACAACCTCTTCGTCTTCCTGCTGGTCTTCCAGTTCTTCAATGTGCCGGAGCAGCTTCGGCCCAAGGTGCTCAACTGGGGCATCCTTGGCGCCATCGCGATGCGACTGGCGATGATCATCGCGGGCGCTTATCTCATCAACCGCTTCGAGTGGATCATCTACGTCTTCGGCGCGTTCCTGGTCTATACCGGGATCAAGATGTTCCGCGCCGGCGGTGCGACGGTCAATGTGGAGGACAACCGGGTGGTCCGGTGGGCCCGGAAGGTGCTGCCGGTGAGCGAGGGCTACGTCGACTCCAAGTTCTTCCATCGGACCGCCACCGGCCTCATGGCGACCCCGCTCCTCCTGGTCCTGATCACTATCGAGTGGACCGACCTTATTTTTGCCGTGGACTCGATCCCGGCCGTCTTTGCGGTGACGCGGGACCCGTTCCTGGTGTACAGCTCCAATATCTTCGCGGTCATCGGCTTGCGAGCGCTGTTCTTCGTGCTGCAGGACATGATCGACAAGTTCGACTACCTGAAGTACGGGGTGGCACTGGTGCTGGTGTTCGTGGGCCTCAAGATGCTGGTGTCGTACTGGTTCCATCCGCACATCGCCGTTTCTCTTGGTGCGATCGTGGTGATCCTGGCAGCGTCGGTGGCGCTGTCGATGGTGAAAGATCCGAAGAAGGCGGCTGGACGGCTGGACGGTTAGGCGGCTCGGCGGCTCGGCGGCTCGGCGGCTCGGCGGCTCGGCGATCCGATGCCTGTCGTGAGCGGATCACCGCGCCAGAGGGCGCGTCAGTGAGCGGCACCCCGATTACCAAGTGCTTCCCCGTCCACCGATCTGGACCCATATTGGGCTCTCATGCCCACGAATTCCGACGAAGTGACCCTGCGGAGCGCTCGTGCGCCCCTCCTCGCGCGCCTGGGACTCGACCGTCCCGAGCTCCGCGCCTGGGCCATGTACGACTGGGCCAACTCGGCGTTCATGACCGTGATCGTGACGGCCGTATTCCCCACCTACTACGCCTCGGTCGCAGCCCGCGGGCTCGGCAGGGCGCAGGCCACGCTCTATTACGCCAACGCCACCACGATATCGCTCGCGTGCATCGCGGTGCTCTCGCCAGTCCTGGGCGCGCTGGCCGATTACCGGGCCGCCAAGAAGAAATTCCTCCTTGCATTCCTGACACTGGGCGTGACCACGACCGGCCTGCTCTTCTTCATCGAGCAGGGCGATTGGCTTCCGGGACTGATACTCTTCGGCGTCGCCAACATCGGCGTCAATGGGTCCTACGTCTTCTACGACTCGCTGCTGCCGCATATTGCGTCGGACGACGAGATGGACCGCGTTTCCAGCGCCGGCTACGCCCTGGGCTACCTGGGTGGCGGGCTCCTGCTCCTGGCCTCGTTGATCGTCATCCTGAAGCCCACACTTCTGGGGTTGCCGACGGGCCCGGAGGCCAGCACCCTTCCCGCCCGCCTGTCGTTCCTCGCGACGGCGGTGTGGTGGGCGGTCTTCGCGATTCCACTCTTCCGGCGGGTGCCGGAGCCGCCCATGACGCGGGAACGGGACGAGCGGATCGGGACCGCCGCAGCCATCCGCGCCAGCATCACCCGGCTGGGCGAGACCCTCCGCGAGCTGCGCGGTTACCGCTACGCCTTCCTGCTGCTGATCGCATCGCTCATCTACAGCGACGGCATCAATACCATCATCCGCATGGCCGTGGTCTACGGCACCGAGATCGGGATCCCGCAACAGGCGCAGATCGCCGCGATCGTCATGGTGCAGTTTGTCGGCATTCCGTTCGCGTTCCTGTTCGGCATGCTCGCGTCCCGGATTGGTGCCAAGCGTGCCATCTTCATCGGGCTCGCCGTGTATGCCGTGATCAGCATCCTCGGGTATTTCATGCACACGACCCTGCACTTCTTCCTGCTTGCCTTCCTGGTGGGTACGGTCCAAGGGGGGACGCAGGCGCTCGGCCGCTCGCTGTTCGCGAGCATGGTCCCGCGCCACAAGTCGGGCGAATTCTTCGGGTTCTACGCCGTCTTCGAGCGGTTTGGTGCCATCATCGGACCACTGGTGTTCGGGGCGGTCGTTGCCGCGACCGGATCGAGTCGGCTGGCGATCCTGTCCATCATTTCATTCTTCGTGGTGGGCGCAGGCCTGCTCACCCTCGTCAACGTGAAAGAGGGCCAGCGCGTCGCGCGGCTCGCCGATGAAGGGGTGGTGCGAGTGTAATGGATGTCGTTGAACTGACCCGTGCACTGGTGGAGATCGAGTCCCCGACATTCTCGGAGGGACGGGTCGTGGAGTACCTGCACGGCCTCCTGCACAAGGCCGGCTACAAGGTGACCCGCCAGCCGGTGTCCGACGGGCGCGACAATCTCTATGCCTTTCGCGAGCCGCCCGTGGTGGTGCTGTCGACCCACGTTGATTGCGTGCCCCCCTACGTACCCTGGCGGGAGGAGGGTGGCGTGCTGCATGGCCGGGGCGTCTGTGATGCCAAGGGTCTCGCCGCGGCGATGTTCATCGCCGCCGAGCGGCTGGCCGCGGAAGGTGAGCGCCGCGTGGGGCTGCTCTTCGTGGTGGGTGAGGAACGGGGATCCGACGGTGCCCGCGCCGCCGCCGCGCTCGAGCCCAAGGGCCGCTTCCTGGTCAATGGTGAGCCCACCGAAGGACTGCTCTGCGTCGCGCAGAAGGGCTCGCTGCTGGTGCGGGTGGAGGCTCGGGGCGAGCCAGCCCATTCCGCCTATCCCGAGGAGGGGCGCTCGGCCATCCTCAAGCTGCTCACGATACTGGACCGGCTTCGCCATATGCGGCTCCCCTTCGATCCAGTGCTGGGTCCAGCCACGCTCAATATCGGCGTCATTGCCGGCGGCAATGCGCCCAACGTGATTCCCGAGCATGCAAGCGCTGAAGTGCTGGTGCGCACGGTGGGACCATCGGACCAGCTCCGGGCGCAAATCCTCGAGTTCGCCGATGCGGACCTGTCGATCACCTTCCCCGCCGAGCTACCCTACTACCTCGGCGAGCGGCTGGACGGCTGGGAAACCACGGCGGTGCGCTTCGCGAGCGATCTCCCGTTGCACACCGGCTGGGGCCAGCGCTACCAGCTCGGCCCCGGCACCATCCGGGTGGCGCACACACTGGATGAGCGCATCACCCAGGCGGAACTCGAGGCGGGAGTGGAGGCCTACATGCGGATCTGCCGGCAGCTCATCGCCACCCCTTGACACATTCGGCGAGGACTCGTAAACTCTCGCGTTCGCATCGGCGGTCACCTTATGGCCACTTGTTCCCGCCGCGCCCCACCGGGCGAAAACAAAGAGCTAAACCGCCGAGTGAACGCTCCTCGTGCTCCACGCGGCCGAGGAGTGTTTTCTTTCTGCGAGGTTGGCCTCACACCGCGGCGGAGCAGATCGTGGCGCCGGCCGGTGCGCGGGGCAGCGGCAGAGCTGGGGGAGCTGGTTCGGCTCACAGCCGAGCTGTGAGCTGAGAGCTGCGAGCTCCTTGCGCAGCTATCTTCTCCAAGTCCTTGGCCCCGCACCCTCAGCCCCAGGCCCCATGCCCTCCCACACCCACTACCTCTGGTTCGAGACCAAGCGCCGCCAGGAGATCATCGACATTACCGACGAGGTCGCCGAGCAGGTGACCGCGAGCGGGATCCGGGAAGGGTTTGTCCTGGTGAGTGCCATGCACATCTCGGCCTCGGTGTTCGTCAACGACCACGAATCAGGCCTCTGGCACGACATCCTGCACTGGCTGGAGACGACGATCGCGCCGTGGGATCCTGCGCGCTATCAGCACAACGACACTGGCGAGGACAACGCCGCCGCCCACCTCAGGAGCCTGACCGTCGGGCATGAGGTGATCGTGCCGATCACGGACGGCCGGCTCGATTTCGGCCCCTGGCAGCGCGTGTTCTACGGCGAGTGGGACGGCCAGCGGCGAAAGCGGGTGATTATCAAGGTGATGGGGGAGGGAGGCAAGATGGGCTAGATGGGCAGGATGGGCTGGTGTTGCAGGGTCGATA
>DAIMFY010000170.1:0-5267 GCA_036724295.1 Gemmatimonadales bacterium
AGCGACATGTACTCACTCGGCGATGTGACCTATAAGATGCTAACCGGTGACCAGCCCTTCACCGGCAGCACCGCACAGGCAATCCTGGCCAGGGTGGTGACCTAGTCGCCCAGACCCCTGATGGCCCAGCGCCACACGATCCCGTCGCACGTCGAAGCCGCGGTGCTTACCGCGCTGGAGAAACTCCCCGCCGACCGGTTCGCGAGCGCGCAGGATTTCAGCGACGCGCTCCATGGTAAGGGCAGCACGCTGGTCATGGCTCCCCCGCGCTCCGGTCGGGGCGTCAGCGCACCAGCGTCCACACTGCGAAGCCCCCTCGTGCTGGGTCTCGCAGCGGCCTTGGTCGCCGCAATTGTCCTCGCCGCGATGCAATGGAGTGCAGCGCACCGCACGGGGCCCGCACCAGTTGTGCGCTTTTCAATAGACCTGCCGGCCTCAATCCTGGTTACCAATGCGGCCGAGGGGAACAACGTCGCGCTCTCGGCGGATGGGACGACGATCGCCTACACGGCGGTAGACGCGAGTGGCGCGTCGAGTCTCTACATTCGCCAGCTCAATACGCTCGAGTCGGCCCAGCTTCACGGCACCGACGGAGCCCAGCAGCCGGCCTTCTCACCTGACGGCCAGTGGATTGCCTACCTGGTGGGCAACGTGGTCTGGAAGATCCCCACCGCCGGCGGCACGCCAGTCCTGGTGGGTCCCACGGGTGCAGGGCCGCTTGGCGTAAGCTGGAGCGCGTCAGGCGTCATCCTGGTCGGCGCCACCAACGGACTGCTCGTGTTGCCGGCCAGCGGCGGTACGGCGCGAGTGCTCGCGGCGCCCGATCTGGCTGCAGGCGAACTCTATTTCGACCAGCCGAGGGCGCAGCCCGACGGCAAGACGGCACTTTTCGGCATCACTCCGACCGGCGGCATCGGCCGGAGCCAGCTTGGCGCGGTGTCGCTCGAGACCGGAAAGGTGACACGCTTCGACCTGCTCTCGCTCGATCCCCTCGCTGTCATCGATGGCATGCTGGTGTACGTGACCCCGTCCGGCGCGCTCATGACCGTCAAGTTCGACGTCAGCCGGGGTCGCATCCTGAGCAATCCTGTTGCCCTCGGCCCCACGATCACGACCACTATCGCCGGCGCGAGCAAGGCGGCCATTTCCACGTCCGGCACGCTGGTCTACCAGCCACTCGAAGCCATGGGCATGGTCGGCTGGGTCGATGTGCAGACGCAGAAGTTCCAGCCGCTGCTGAGCCAGCCCGACGCATACTCGTATCCGCGCCTGTCACCCGACGGCAGGCGGCTCGCCATGTCGATCCGCGGCGGCACCGGGTCGGATGTGTGGATCTATGACTTCCACTCGGCCACCCTGGGCCGGCTCACCAACTCGGGCACGGCCAGCGACCGCCCGGAATGGACGCCCGATGGCGCCCGCGTGCTGTTCCGGACCAACCTCGGCAAGCGTTCCGGCATCTGGTGGCAACCCGCCGATCTCAGCGAGCAGGCCACACCGCTGCTCGCCAGCGATGCGCATGACTACTACGAGGGCGTCATCTCGCCGGACGGCCGGACGCTCGCGTACCAGCAGGACGACGGCGGCGCAACGCAAGCCGACGTGCTGGCGCGTGCGGTCACGGGCGACACCGCGTCCCGCCCGGTCGCCGCATCCGCTTTCGTCGAGGCGCAGCCGCGGTTCTCGCCGGACGGCAGGTGGATTGTGTACGCGACGGATGCCTCTGGCAGATCCGAGATCGAAGTGCGACCCTTCCCCGGCCCCGGTGGACGGGTGCAGGTGTCGGCGGGTGGCGGCGCCGAGCCGGTCTGGTCTCGCGATGGCCGGCGGATCTTCTACCGCGACGGCCGCAACATGATCGCGGTGTCGGTCTCGACCACCGGAGGATTCTCCGTCACCGGCCGGACCAATCTCTTCCCCGACCAGTACATGTTCGCCACCGCGCCCCATGCCTTCTACGACGTCTCGACCGACGGCACCCGCTTCCTCATGATCAGGAACACCGCCACCCCCCGCCTCATCGTGGCGCAGGGATGGGCAAGTGAGCTGCGGGAGCAGCTGCGCGGTGCGAAGGAGAAGTAAACAGTCGCTGGCTACCGGCTATTCGCGCAGAGCGCCAAGCGCGAGCAAACCTGGTAGGACGTGTCGCTCGCGGTCACTCCACTGTGCCAGCCGCCGAGTCTACGACTATCGACATACGACTTACGACTCCCAGGAGACCCCATGCCCCGCCCGCAGGACCTCTCCCGTCGTCATTTCGTGGAAGCCGGCGCCATGGCACTCGGCGCCGGCCTGCTCCCGCTTTCCCCCTCGACCGCTCGACCGCTTGACCCCTCGACCAGCCCGCCCGACCTGCCCGACCTGCCCGACCTGCCCGTCCTGGAATGGACCGTCCCCCAATTCCAGGCCGCCTTCCGAGGCGGCCGCTACACCTCGCTGCAGGTCTGCCGGATGTATCTCGACCGCATCCGCGGGATGGACCGGCGCGGCCCTGCCGTCAATTCGCTGATCGAGCTCAATCCCGACGCCGAGAGCATTGCGCGCCAGCTCGATGCTGAACGCAAGGCTGGCAAGGTGCGCGGGCCGCTGCACGGGATTCCCATCGTGATCAAGGACAACATCGCGACGGCCGACCGGATGGAGACGACCGCGGGTTCACTGGCGCTCGTGGGGCACAAGCCGCCGAGTGACGCGTTCATCGTCGAACGGCTCCGCGCGGCTGGTGTCGTCATTCTTGGCAAGACTAACCTTTCAGAGTGGGCCAACTTCCGCTCCAATAACTCCACCAGCGGCTGGAGCGGGCGCGGCGGCCTCACGCGCAGTCCCTACGCGCTCGACCGGAATCCCTGTGGTTCGAGTTCCGGCACTGGTGTGGCCATCGCCGCCAACTTCTGCGCCATCGGGATCGGCACCGAGACCGACGGTTCCATCGTCTGCCCGTCGAGCCACAACGCGCTCGTCGGCATCAAGCCGACCGTGGGACTGGTCTCACGAAGCGGCATCATCCCGATTTCGCACACCCAGGACACCGCCGGACCGATGTGCCGCAGCGTGACCGACGCCGCCATCTTGCTGGGCGTGATGGCGGGCGCTGATTCGGCCGATCCGGCGACGCGGGACGCGGGCGCGCAGGTCAGCGATTATTCCCGCTTCCTCGACGCGAACGGGCTCAAGGGCGCGCGCATTGGCGTGGCTCGCGAGGGATTCTTCGGATACAGTGACGCGGTGGACAAGCTGGCGGAGGAAGCCATTGCATTGATGAAGAAGGCGGGCGCCGAGGTCGTAGACCCGGCCGACATCCCGCACGCCAATGATTACGGCAGCGCCGAGGGAGTGGTGCTGCGCTACGACTTCAAGCACGACATCCAGGCCTATCTCGCCACCCTCGGCGCCGGGGCGCCGAAGACACTGGCCGATCTCATCGCGTTCAATACGGCGCATGCGAGGGAAGAGATGCCCTGGTTCGGGCAGGACAGCTTCGAGCGATCGGACAAGTGCGGGCCGCTCACCGACGATGCCTACGTCGAGGCACAGGCGCACTGCCGTCGCCTGTCGCGCACGGAGGGACTCGATGTTGCCTTTGCCGACCACAGACTCGATGCCATCATCGCGCCCACAGGCGGGCCGGCCTGGACCACCGACCTGGTAAACGGCGACCACTTCGGCGGCAGCTCGTCCTCGCCGGCCGCGGTGTCCGGTTACCCCAGCATCACCGTGCCGATGGGCCAGATCTTCGGCCTGCCCGTGGGCCTGAGCTTCATCGGGTCGGCCTGGTCCGAGGGCATGCTCATCAAGCTGGCGTATGCTTATGAGCAGGCATCAAGGGCACGCAAGCCGCCGGCGTTCATGGCAACGGTGCCGCCGGGCCCGGCGTGAGCAGCATCGTACGCCCGTAGTCTGCAAGGTTCTGTTCCCTGGTGCTCTTGCTGGCCACAGCCTGTTCAGCGCCTGCGCCGCCGGCGGGAAGGCTCGAGAGCTTATGTGGCAGTGAACGCTGATCGCTGACCCACCTCCCACATCCCGCGACCCACGACCCACGACCATCATTACATTCCATAACCCCCCGTCACCAGGAGTTCCATCGTGTCCGTGGGCACCAGTTTCCTTGAACAGGTCAACCAGTCCTTCGATCATGCCGCCGGTTTCACCAGCCATGATCCCACCCTGCTCGCCAACATCAAGGCCTGCAAGAACCTTTTCTACTCCAGCTTCCCGATCAAGCGCGACGACGGCAGCATAGAGGTGATGCATGCGTGGCGTGCAGAGCACAGCCACCACAAGCTCCCCTGCAAGGGCGGCATCCGGTACGCGGAGAGCGTGGATTCGGGTGAAGTGCAGGCCCTGGCGGCGCTTATGACCTACAAGTGCGCACTGGTGGACGTGCCCTTCGGCGGGGCCAAGGGGGGCATCCGCCTCAATCCCAAGAAGTACTCCGAAGCCGAGCTCGAGCGCATCACCCGGCGCTATGTCTTCGAGCTGGTGCGCAAGAACTTCATGGGCCCCGGGCTCGACGTGCCGGCGCCTGACGTGGGCACGAGCGCCCGGGAAATGGCGTGGATCGCCGACACCTACAGCCAGCTCAAGAACGGCGAGCTCGACGCACTGGCCTGCGTCACCGCCAAGCCGATCAGCGCCGGTGGCATTCGCGGCCGCACCGAAGCCACCGGACGGGGTGTCTTCTTCGGCACTCGCGAGCTCTGTGGCGTGGCGGAAGACATGAAGGCGGTGGGGCTCGCCCCCGGTCTTGAGGGAAAGCGCGTCGTGGTCCAGGGGCTCGGCAACGTCGGCTACCATGCCGCCAAGTTCTTCCAGGAGGGTGGCGCCATCATCGTGGGCCTGGCCGAATCGGAGGGCGCCATCGCCAATCCGAAGGGGCTCGATGTCGACAAGGTGATGGCGCATCGCCGGAGCACGAAGAAGATCAGCGACTTTCCGGGTGCGACCAATCTCGCGAAGCGGGAAGACGCGCTGGAGCTCGATTGCGACATCCTCATTCCCGCCGCCCTCGAGCGCCAGATCACCGCGGAGAACGCGCCCCGCATCAAGGCCAGGATCGTGGTGGAAGCCGCCAACGGCCCCACTACCCAGGAAGCCGACGCCATCCTCGACCAGCGCGGCATCATGGTCATTCCCGATGCCTTCATCAATGCCGGCGGCGTCACCGTCTCCTACTTCGAATGGGTAAAGAACCTGGGCCACGTGCGCTTCGGACGGATGCAGAAGCGCTTCGAGCAGGGCGCCTTCGAGCGGCTGCTCACGGCGGTGGA
>DAIMFY010000171.1:0-5249 GCA_036724295.1 Gemmatimonadales bacterium
GCATGAGGCTGCTCGCCATTTCATATGCGTTCCCGCCGCTCATCGCTCCGCGTTCCATACAGGTGGCCCGGCTCCTTCGGCATCTCGATGCAGAGTCCGCGCTGGTTTGCGGGTCGTCGGCCGGTGAAAGGCTCGATCCGACCATCGAGCCAGACGCCGCCGCGAAGCTGGCGACATGGGTGCGCCCGGAGCGAAACCGCACCTGGCTGCGCCGCCGGGCGGACGGACTGGCATACCGGCTGAACGTGCCATTGTGGAATCGCCATCCCGATGAATACCGTCACTGGATGCCGGCCGCGCTGGCTGGTGCCCGCTCGATTCTGCAGGCTGGCTTCGCGCCGGACGTGATCGTGTCGTTTGGCAATCCCATGACCGATCATCTCATTGGTCGCGAGCTCGCGCGGGAAACCGGGCTGCCCTGGGTCGCACACTTCAGCGATCCGTGGACACGGAATCCATTCCAGCACCGCCGGCCGCTGGATGAACTGTTCAATGCGCGCCTCGAGCGCTCCGTCCTGGCATCCGCCAACCTGCTGCTGTTCCCGTCCGCCGAGTGTGCGGAGCACGTGCTCGAGGGACAACCCGATGCCGTGCGGGCCCGGGCGCAGGTGCTCCCGCACAGCTACGAGCCCATGTCGCACGCTGCCGATGGCCCGGTCCGTGCCGACGGGAAACTGGTTATCCGCCACGTCGGGACGCTCTACGCGCCGCGCAAGATCGGGCCCGTCGTCCGGGCATTACTCGGGGTCGCCTCGGAACTGCCCGCCCTGCTGGATCGAGTCCGGTTCGAGTTTGTGGGCGCGCGCGAACGTGATTCGTTCATCGACCCGGATCTCGAGCGGCTGCCCGCGGGCGTCTGCACGGCTCACAACGGCGTGCCGTACGCCGAGAGCCTTCGGCTCATGCGCGAGGCTGACGGATTGCTGTTGCTCGACGGGAAGTGGACTGGGAAGGGAATCTTCTTTCCCAGCAAGCTGGCTGATTACATCGGGGCAGGGCGGCCCATCCTGGGGATCTCGGCGCCCGGCGCGGCTGCAGGGATCATTTCGCGGCTCGGCGGCGTCATTGCCGACGTGGAAGACCAGGCTGCGATCACCGCGGGCATGCGACGCTTTCTCCTGATGCTCGCGGAGCGGAGCCCTACCGCGGACGCGGTGTGGGGTCGCCCCGAGGAACGACAGCGGTACGCCGCCCCCCGCGTGGCGGCGCTCTTTCGGGAACAGCTGGACCGGGTGGTATGCTCGCAACCGCACTCGCGCATGCCCTTGGCCCGGTCGGGGCTGGCGCCTTATCTTCCGGCCAGTCCCCTCACCTGATCGGGAGAGTCCATGGGAACGGCAGTCGAGTCTCGAGGCGAATTCGACGTTACCGCACTTCGGCATGTCCTGAGCAAGGCGGTGGTGCTGGGACTGTTCGAGGCTCTCATCGTGGTGCTGATGTCGTTCATCACGCGCTTCACGGCTCCCCCGATCGAGACCATCCTCGGCGCCATCGTGCTCCTCATCGGGCTGTCGGGCGTCGTCGTGATGCCTGGCCTCTGGACCCGGGCCCGCACCATCGAGGGCATCGCCGGCGCGGCAGGTATCGGGCTGGGCGCGACGGTCGTCTTCATGCTGGTGGACGTCGCGCTCCTGCAGCCGGCCGGCATCTACACCAACCGCTGGGCCGAGATTGGTGGCTTCAGCAACTGGTGGTACCATCCCGTCTGGTGGATGCTCGGCACCTTCCTGCCGTGGTTCGGCGCCATGACGCTGGCCAGTCGGGCCGTGCGCGGCAAGTCGGTCTCCATCCCTGGCGTCATGATTCCTGCTGTCGCCTGCGCCATCGCGCTCGCCATCATCGCGGTCATCATCCGCTTCCCGGGCGCGCGCTGGACCCTGGCAACGTTCGGCATCGCGTTCATTCCAGGCCTCGCACTGGCAGAGTTGTTCACGATGCTGGGACGCCGGCCGGGCTAGCGGTGCGCTGGCTCCGCCTGTTCCTGCGTGCATTCGGCTGGCTGCTCACGCCCTTCATAGCGTGGGCAGCTTCGTTTTTCGGCTGTGTCGCGGGTGAGGTCATCGCAACACGAATGGCGAGTCCCGTGCGTGGCGTGCTGCTCTCTGTCGCGCTGGGGGCAGTGGCTGGATTTGGCGGATTGCTCGGGTGGCTGCGCCTTCTGCGACGCTCGCCCGAGCTTCAGGAAGCGCTTGCGGTCACGCCCGAGGGCGTACCGGACACAGCAGCGGCCTTGCTGGACAAGGTGGAAGCCAACTTGACGCAGACTCCGGAGTGAGCAGGGCACTGCTCTTGCTGACGCTGGTGACGGCTTGCGGCGCAGAACCCCCTGCGTCGCAGGCAGCAACCTTGGACACCACGACCTCGACTCCTGTCCCGCCCGACTCCCTGGTCGGCCGCCAGGGGCCGGTCGAATTCTGGTTCACCCTGAGCCGTACGGCTTCGGACTCGATGGGAACGACGTGTGTCGAGCGTGGCCTCGAGATACGCACCGATTCCAGTCGGCGGCTGGTGCCGCTGCTCTACACTCGCGAGGCGCCCATGCCGGAGTCCGATTCCACAGCGCTGATCCATCTCTCCAACGCATGCGTACCGGGCGATCTGTATCGGATCAACCTGCGCACGGCCCAGCCCGTCCGGGTGCGATGAAGTCGGGCAGTCCGCTGGTGGCGCTGCTCTGCGTGCTCCTTGTGCCGCAGTCGGCGCGCGCGCAGGGCGTGTCGCTGCAGGCTGGCCGCCTGCTCGACGGTGACGGGCTCACGTCGTATCAGGTTGCCTGGACTCTGCCGATCCTCGGCGCGTTTGGTGCCGACCTCGGCGGCGTGATGTGGCGTGGCCTAGGGGTGAGCGAAAAACGGCTTGGTGTCAATGCCGATGTCTCGCTCTTTCGCGGCGGGCGCGCAGGGCTCTATGCCGTGGGCGGACTGGGAGGTGGCTTCGGCTCGGGCGGTGCAGAGGGGACGTGGCACAGTTGGTCGGCAGGGCTCGGCTACGAATTGCTTCCAGTCTCGTTTCTTTCGCTTGGCGTTGAAGGTCGCTGGCGAGATCTCGAGCCGAGCCGGCGTTCGGGTGTGGAGTTCGGACTGCGCTTTGCCACGTTGTTCGGGGGTTCTGGTGAGAGAGCAGCTGGAACCGCCACCTCGGCTGTCGGGAGCGACGCGGCGCCGACGAGGCCCGACGACGGAACTGCGGCCGAAGGTCCTCGCCTCATGACGGCGGCCGAGATGGCCTCGGCGGAGCGTGGAACGGCAATCGCGCGAGCCGACGCCGATTCACTGCTTGCCGACGTCATCGAGATAGCCGAGGGCCAGATGGGCACTCCCTATCAGTACGGAGGCACCGGGCGTGGCGACGATGGCTTTGATTGTTCCGGCCTCATCCAGTACGCTTATGGCCAGGCTGGCATTTCGCTGCCGCGCCAGAGTCGCGACCAGGCGCGGAGCGGGACGGCCGTTCCACGTTCAGAGGCCAACCTGCGACCCGGCGATATCCTGACGTTCGCCCAGTCCGGTCGCCGCATCACCCACGTCGGACTCTACATTGGCGACGGCCGCTTCATCCACTCCGCCTCGCAAGGCGTCCAGATCTCCACGCTCGGCACCTCAGATCCCAATGGCCGGTGGTGGTACAAGCGCTGGATCGGCGTGCGTCGGGTACTGAGTGCTCCCTAGCTCCAGACAGATGGGTGACGAGAAACCGGTGAGATAAGAGCTGAGGGCTGAGAGCGGTACGTTCGCCCAGCCCTCAGCCCTCAGCCCTCAGCCCTCAGCCCTCAGCGCCCGTGCTCCATCATGCCGCCATCGTGGCCCATCGACTGATGGAGCTCGTCGGTGCTGGCGCCACGCTCGTGCAGCGAGGCCAGGTCGCGCCGGTAGTCGGGGTTGGACGGATCGATCTGCGGCCACGCGGCCAGGTCGTCCGGGACGAACAGGCCGACCATGTGCGCCATGCCGCCATTCCGGATGGTCTTGCTCGTCGGATTTTCATACACGCCGACGACGCGGTAGCGGTGGTTGGCCTTGAGCCGCATGCCGGCGCCACGAATGGCGAAGAGCTTCCGGCCCACGCCCTCGATGTGCCCGCTGTCATCCAGCTCTGCCTTCACCCTCGTGATCACCTTGCCCGTTTCGGCATCCTCGAGCCGGACTTCCTGGCCGTAGTCGTGCATGTGTCCGCCCACGCCGAGGAGCCGGCCCGCGACCGGGAGCGTGAAGTCATGGGAGTGCTCTGAGCGACCCGGAGGGACATCGAAGGTGTTGCTGCCACCGACCGTGAGGTTCACGTCCATGTAGATCGGCAGGGCGTCCTTGGGCCGCGGGTTCTGGTTGGCCGGCAGGTACGGCATCGTGATGGTGAAGTAGACGTTCCTCAGGTCATGTCCGGTGTCGTTGTGCCAGGCCACATAGACGCCCAGGTCCATTCCCGGCTTCATCGGCACGCCGATGGTGGCGGGCACCTCGGCGTCGGCCGTCTCGGTCCCGGCTCCGAACAGCCGCTCGGATGCGTGGTAGACCAGCTGGCGGCGGCTGAAGTTGACCATGATCATGTGATGCATGACATGCTTGGGCACCGGGTGCCCGTCCGCGTCGGCGATGGTCACGCGGAACCCGCGCAGCCAGCCCTGCACCGGCCAGGCGAAGTGCTGCACCGGGGTATCGTGCGACATCCCCATGTCCATCATGCCGTGTTCCATCGGCGGCATGTTCATGAGGTCATATGGTCCGGAGCGCAGGACAACGAGGTGCCTGGAGGAATCCACGGTCACGGTCAACCCGGCGGGAGGAACCGTGTCGCGAAGGGCGGGCGATCCAGCGACAGCAACAGCAGCGAGCAGCGCGAGAGACAAGCTCATTCCAACTCCTGCGGCGATCTGAATTCTGGCCGGTGTCGCCGGCCGTAAGTCGCGGGCAACGTTTCCCTCCGCCCGCACGAAAGTCAAGCCCTGTAACGTCCCTATAACGCAACTCCCAGCGGATCGGTTTCCGGCCGCCATCACGGCAGGTCGTCTGTCACGGGCGGAGGCCGACACCGTTGACGCTGCCGCTTTGGCTACCTTGGCCCGGCACTGGCCTTGCCCACATGCGACGCGGCGGGCCGCTTGACAGGCCGAAGGGCGGCCTTACTTTACGGGCCAGCGTTGGCACTCGCGTGGTGAGAGTGCTAATTTCTTGCAGCAGCAATATTTATACACCTTTAGATGACGTGGAGGGTTCGATGTCAGCGGGTACGAAGGCCAAGCCCAAGATCAAGAT
>DAIMFY010000172.1:0-1241 GCA_036724295.1 Gemmatimonadales bacterium
ATTCACTGCACCGCATGACTCGGGACGAGCGCGACCTCCACGGCGTGGTGGCCAACGGGAGCGACCATCTTACGGCGTACAATCTGTACGCCGAGGCAGTCAACCAGCACGGCTATCTGGGCGAAGTGTACGGGCTGCCGCGCCACCTGTTTGAGGATGGCCTCGAAGCATGGGCCGAGCGCCGGGGCGTCCTGGTCAAGGCAATTGAAGACGCCGCGCTCGGCATGGCCTCGGTGTATCGTGCGCTCGAGCTGCCGCTGCCGAAGACCCTGCCGCACGCAGGCAAGGAAATGCGGCAGGCGTTCCAGGAGCTGCTCGCGCGGGTCATGCCGTTTGACCTGGTCATCGATGAACACACCGCCGACGGCCAGGAGGCGCGTGTGTCCAAGACGTCGGTGGCGGGGAGCTGGGGCGCGGTGGCAGGGCGGCTCCGCTTCTTTGCCGACCGTTTCGGTGTGCCGCGCGCCGGTATCGAAGGAACCACGCTGCCGTACGATCTCATTGCGCAACACGCGCGGTGGGGATCGGCCCGGCTCAGCGTCGGCGGCCCGCGAAAACATCAGCGCGTGACAGTGATGCGCACGCGGGAATACTTTGGCTTCGACCTCGACGTGGACACGAAGCAGCTGGAAGGCAACTTCCCGCCGGAGTGGCGCGACGCCGCACTCGAGGCTCTGGCTACGGCGCTGCTGGCCGGTGAGACCGTACATCCTGCCCAGGGGAAGGTGCGGCGCGCGGCCGAACAGCTCGACGAGTACTGGCGGCGATCTGGTGGCACCCTCTCGGCCATCGCCCCGGCGCAGCTTCGGAGAATCCTTCGTGGCGAACTGGAGGCCGAGGGGGTGAAGAGCTGGGAGACGTTCATTCGCGCGAGGGTGGTGCTCGATGTCGCCGCGCTGGTGGACGCTCGCACGCGGGAACAACTCGATGCCCTCCCGTCGAGCGTCCGTATCAAGGGCGATATGGTGCCGCTGACGTACGAAATCCATGACGGGCAGCCGGCTGTCCGGCTCACCCTCCGGGAAGGCCAGGCGCGCCGGGTGCGGCCCGGCGATCTCCCAACTACCGATCGCCGCCTGCTCTTTGCTGTACGCCGCGGCAATCATCCACCACTGGTGGCAGACTCGCTGGAGCAGTTGCGGGAAGCGTTGCAGAAGAGGCGGACAGACGGACAGGCGGACAGACGGAAGCCACGGACTCGGGACCCGAGACGCGAAAGACGGTGAGGCCGGTTGGACGCG
>DAIMFY010000172.1:1341-5190 GCA_036724295.1 Gemmatimonadales bacterium
TCACATCATCCCCAGCCACACCCGGTCATACGCTTCCCGGACTTCGGCCCCGGGTGCGCCGCGCGCCAGCGCCGCTTCGAGCGCATCCAGCAGCAGCAGAAGTGTGCCCGCGCGATTGGGTGGGAGGGGAGGTAGTTCCATGGCGGCGCTGCACGCGGCCGAGAACGCGTGGAGCTCGGCGTCAGATGGCGCCAAGGCGCGACGTATGCCGCCGCTGCCTTCCAGCCCCGCCTCGAACCAGGCTCGGCTGACCCCCGCATTCGCGTCTTCCTGCAAGATGGCCCAGAGCGAATCGAGCGCCGCAGTGCCGCCCGGAGAGAGCGCGGCAATCCGGCGCGCCATGCGGCCGCGTCCCATCGCATCGACAACGGCCTCCAGCAGCGCGGCGCGGGTCCCGAAGTGGTAATGCACAAGTCCCTTGGCGCAGCCGGCGTTCGCGGCCACCTGCTCCACACTCCAGCCATGCAGGCCGTGAGCGGTGAGAAGCGCCCCCGCCGATTCCACGATGCGCGCGCGTCGCTCGGCCGGCGGCGCCATCATGCGGGAGGGGCCGCTTGCGCATCCCCGGCTTCTCGCTCGAGCCGGGCGCACATCAAGTCACAGAGCTCGATCGTTTGCTGGTCTGCAATGGAATACCACACATAGAGACCCTCCCGGCGGCGTGAGACGAAGGCCGCAGCGTGCAGCAGCTGCAGGTGCTTGGAGAGATTGGCCTGTCCCAGTCCCGTCAACTCGACGAGCTGGGTCACGGTCAGCTCGTGATTCTCCCGCAGGACATTGAGGATGCGGAGCCGTGCTGGTTCGCCCAGGAGCCGGAAACGCTCCGCCACCCGGCCGAGGACGGCCTCGGGCATGGCGCTCACGCCTTGACGGTCTCCGGCTCTCGATTCACGGGCAATCCCGCTTCACGCCAGCCGCGAATGCCGCCGCGCAGGTTGGTGACATCCTCGAATCCGTGTGCCTGCAGCAACGCCGATGCGATGCTCGATCGGCCGCCCGACTGGCACTGCAGCACCAGCGGTCTGTCACGCGGCAGCTCATCAAGCCGATTCGACAGGGTGGCAAGCGGCAGGTGCACCGCGCCGGGAATGTGTCCCGCCTCCCACTCGGCCTGGCCGCGCACATCCACTACCGTGACTTCGCCGTTGCGGGCAGCGAGACTGGCCGCGTCCACCTGGGGCACCTGCTGCAGCGTGCCATGCGTGCCCCAGGAGATGATGGCTGATTCCGGGAATACGCCTCGCACCTGATCGAGACCAATCATCGCGAGCGCACGGATGGCATCGGCGGTGCGACCCGCACCGTCGGGAATGATGAGGTAGGTGTCGCGGTCATAAGGCAGGAGTGATCCGGCCCAGTTGGTGAAGGACTTGTTGAGCGGGATGTTGAGCGTGCCTGGAACGTGTCCCGCCGCGAATGCGCTGGCAGGACGCAAGTCGACCACAACGCCACCGGACGCGAGCACGTCCCGCAACGAGGCAGGGTCCAGTGTCGGTGGATCAGGCCAGGCACCAAGGATGGGGGGGCCGTCCCGGTTGATGCGCTTCATCTCGGCGAAATAGGCCGGCGGCTCCGGCTGGCCGGCAAGCACGGCTCGCACAAACTCGTCTTCATCAGTGATGCCAAAGGCCCAGTTGGCGATGCGCTCATAGCCCAGCGTGGTCTGGGGCACTGCGCCGAGTGCCTTGCCGCACGCCGAACCGGCGCCGTGGCCGGGCCAGAGCTGGAGATAGTCGGGCTGAGTCGCAAAGCGGCGCAGCGAGCGGAAGAGCTGGATGGCGCTCGCCTCCATGGTGCCTTCCACGTGGGCGGCGCGCTCGAGCAGGTCGGGGCGCCCTACGTCGCCAACGAAAATGAAGTCGCCGGTAAAGGCGCCCATGGGCCGGAGCGTGGCCGGCGTGTCGGTCACGATGAAGGTGAGGTGCTCCGGGGTGTGCCCCGGCGTGTGCATGACGTCGAATCGCAGGTTGCCCACCATGAAGGACTCGCCGTCACGCAGGATCGTGGCGCCGGCATCCCTGGCAAAGCCGTATTGCCAGTCTGTTCCCCCCTCACCGGACAGCAGCAGCGTTGCGCCGGTGCGCGAGGCGAGCTCCCGGCTGCCGCTCACGAAGTCGGCGTGGATGTGGGTCTCGGTGACATGAGTGATGCGGAGCCCTTCGGCCCTGGCAGCGGCGATGTACTGCTCCGCGTCCCGGTTGGGGTCGACTACCAGCGCCTCGCCGGTGGCCTGGCATCCGACCAGGAAGCTGGCCTGCGCGAGCCGCTCGTCGTAAAACCGCTTCAGCAGCATGAAGACTCCCGTGTCGTCAGTGCGCCCGTTCGATGGCGCTGGACGGCGATGTGCGCGCAAAGACAGCGCGATTCTGGTAGAACACGAACCCGCCTACGGCGAGCAGGAAGATGGCAAAGGCGCGCTTGAGCTGGGCCGGTGTGGCCGAGCGAACGAGCCGGGTTCCCGCGAGAATGCCGAGGATCGCGATCGAGGTGAACACCAGGACCACGTTCCACGGGACATCCACCTTGCCCACGTAGCCAAGGTAGGCGGAGCCGGTATTCATCGAAATGATCACGAGCGACGTGCCCACCGCTTCCTTGATCGGCACGCGGGCCAGCAGGGCCAGCGCGGGCACGATCAGGAATCCGCCGCCGACGCCCAGTACGCCGGTCAGCATCCCGACGCCCAGCGCGGTGAGCATGAGCAGCGGCAGCGAGAGCGACGGCGGCGTTTCGGCATCCGGCGCCTTCCGGCCGCCTGCGTTCCGGAACATGGAGATGGCGGCAATGAGCATCACCGTGCCAAGGAGCAGCAGCTGGGTCTCGCCGGTGAGGCGTGGGGCAATGAGGTGTGCCGATCCGAAGGCACCAGCCATGGCCACGACGCCAAAGACCAGTGCCGTCCGCCAGCGGACATTGCCGTGGCGCCAGTGCGAGAGCGCGCCCACCAGGCTGGTGCCGCCCACGACGGGAAAGCTCATGGCGATCGCGCGCTTGGCCTCGAAGCCCATGACGTACACGAAAATCGGAACCGTGAGCGTGGATCCCCCACCGCCCAGGGTACCGAGGGAGAGGCCAATCAGGGCGGCAAGGGCGAAGCCGAGGAGGAGCATGAGAGCTATGAGCTGTGGGCTGTGAGTCAGTCGCTTCGCGTCCGGCGTCCGGCGTCCGGCGTTCGGCGTCCGGCGTTCGGCGTCCGGCGTCCGGCGTCCGGCCTTTACATTACCAGTGAGTTATATTGCTGGGTGACATGGCTCACTGTCAACTGTTGTGTCATGATGCACCATTAAGACGACTCCCATACACACAGGTTGGGAGCTGGCATTCGTGCCGAACTGAAACTTCCAACCATGTGAGGCGTATACTGACTCATGGCTGAAACACTCACACAGAACGGTATGCCTTCCGTCTTTTCCCCACTGGCCAAGGCGCTCCTCGATGGATTCAGCGAGGGCGTTGTTGTCTTCGATGCTGAGGGCAAGGTGCTCTATGCCAATCAGCAGGCTCGTTCCACGCTCAGCGAGGATGATCTCCGCGATTCTGCGCGGGATCTGATGCCGCGCCTCGCGAATATCGGCGGGCGGCTGCGGCCGCTCCGGGTCGGATCGCTGGAAATCGGCGAAGCGATGTTCCTGCCCGGGCAGGAAGGGGCCACCACGCTGGCCGCGCGGGAAAAGGAGGCTATCGTCCGGACGCTCGATGCGCATAATTGGAGGCTGGCGGAGACGGCGCGCGAGCTGGGGATCAGTCGGACCACACTCTGGCGTCGGCTCAAGGCATACGGGCTTCACCGCGACGGCCGGAGCAAATGGGCGCACACCTCGTAGCTCTTCTCGTTGCCGCAGCAAGTTT
>DAIMFY010000173.1:0-5165 GCA_036724295.1 Gemmatimonadales bacterium
GCCAAGGTGGCGCTGGAGATCGAGAAGAAGTATCCCAAGGACAAGATCCTCGAGCTCTACCTCAACCAGATCAACCTTGGCAACCGCGCCTTTGGCGTGGAAGCAGCTTCCCAGCGCTACTTCGGCAAGTCGGTGCGTGAGCTGAACGTGGCGGAGGCCGCCACGCTGGCCGCCATTCCCAAGGCGCCCTCGCGATACAACCCGCGCCAGCATCCCGACAACAGCGTGCGGCGCCGCAACCTGGTGATCGGGCTGATGCGGGACAACGGCAAGCTCGGCAACGACGAGGCTGGGCGCTGGAAGGCGTATCCGCTGCGCCTCTCGGCGCGGTCGGATTTCTCCGGCGTTGCCGACTATTTCGTCGAGTACGTGCGCCAGATACTCCAGACCCGATTCGGTTCTGACCTCTATCGCGAAGGGTACCGGATCTACACCACGCTCGATCTGGACATGCAGCTCACCGCCGAGCGAGCGCTGGAAGACCAGCTCCGCGACATCGAGAAGATGCCGGGCTTCCGCCACGAGACGTACGCCGAGTACCAGAGCCGGAAGGCCGATGAATCATCGGACAACGACACCATTGGCAATTCCCCGTACCTGCAAGGGCTGCTGGTGACGCTCGACGCCGGTACTGGCGCCATCCGCGCCATGATCGGCGGCCGCGATTTCGACGACAGCAAGTTCAATCGCGCCACCCAGGCACTGCGGCAGCCGGGCTCCACGTTCAAGCCGTTTGTCTATTCGGCTGCGCTCCGGAGTGGTATCCCGCTCTCGGAAGTGATCGTCGACGACACCTTCAGTCTCGATATCCCGGGGCAGGGACTGTGGACCCCGCAGAACTACGAACTCAGCTACACCGGCGCGCACACCCTTCGCTGGAACCTCTACCAGTCGCGGAACATCCCGGCCATCAAGCTGGGACTCCAGATCGGGGCTGACGCCATTATCAGCGAGGCGCGGCGTTTCGGTCTGACCTCGCGCATCCTCCCGGTGCCTGCCATCGCCATTGGCGCCGCCGACGTCGTCCCGCTGGAGATGTTCAGCGCTTACACTAGCTTCGCCAATCTTGGCGATCGCGCCGAGCCGTTTGCGATCGAACGGGTCGAGGACCGGAACGGCAACATCGTCTGGGAGCCCAAGCCGCGCCTCGTGCCAGTGATGAGCCGGGAGCAGGCCTGGCTCATGGTGGATGTGCTGCGTGATGTGGTCCGGAAGGGTACGGCCCGCGGCTCGGTCGGGGCCCAGATCAGGTTTCCTGCCGGCGGAAAGACCGGCACCACCAACGACTACAACGACGTCTGGTTCATCGGCTTCACGCCAGACCTGGTCACTGGCGTCTGGATGGGATTTGACCAGCCCACCCGGATCATGAACAATGCCCAGGGAGGGCGGCTCGCGGCCCCGGCCTGGACGGCGCTCATGAACGAGATCTATTCCCGCCGGCCCATTCCGAAACCCTGGGCTCGGCCCTCCGACCTGGCCGTGGCCGAGATCGACAACACCACCGGCTACCTGGCCACGGCATTCTGTCCGGCAGAGGATCACGAAATCGAGTCGTTCATACCGGGAACGGAGCCGACCCAGTACTGCCCGATTCACACCCAGGGTATCCTGAGCCCATTCGGCTTCGGGCCGCCGCCGGATACGTCCGGCGCGATGACGCGGGATACGCTGACGGCCCGGGTCCCGCAACCGGTGACACGGGACACGGGACGCGGGACGCGAGTCCCGAATCCAGCGCCCCGCGTCCCCCAATAGCCCTTGCTCCCGACCGGGAGGTCGCGGTAGCGTACAACGTCGCGTGACGGGACGTTTCCAACCATACGAGGAGAATGCCGTGCGCTGTCTCGCGCTCAACGCATCCTTCGAGCCGCTGACCATGGTTCCGGTGCGGCGTGCTCTTCGTCTGGTCATCGAGGGCAAGGCGGAGATCGTGGAGGCGGATGACCATGACGTCGTCCGAAGTGCGAGGACGGAATATCCTCGTCCCGCCATCATCCGCCTCGTCCGTTTCATTCATGTTCCCCGCCGCTTCCGTCGCCAGGTCACCAACACCTTTCTCTTTGCGCGGGATGGCTACCGCTGCATGTACTGCCATCGCAGCCAGCATGAGCTGCGTTCGCGCGAGTGCCTGACGCGGGATCACGTGGTGCCGCTCTCCCGCGGCGGCGGCAACGACTGGGGCAATTGCGTCACGGCGTGCAGCAGCTGCAACACCCGCAAGGGGAACCGGCTCCCGTCGGAATGCGGCATGCATCCGCTCACGCCACCGGTGGAGCCGCATTTCGTGCATCTCTCCTGGGCGGTCCGGCGACTCACCACGACCCAGGCCAAGTACATCCGGCTCTTCTACGGCGATGCCGCCCTGCGGGCGCTGGGAGGAGAGTCGGTGCTGGTGGAGGAGCTGGAGGCTTAGGGCGTGGGGCTTGTGACGCCTCACGCCTCACGCCTCATGCCCCACGCCCATCCGCCCACCACCGCTCCAATCCCCACCACCCACGCCAGCGCCCCGTCCCGGGCCAGGTGAAACACCACCGCTGTTCCTTCCAGGCCTGCCAGCAGCAGGAGCGCTGCACCGGCAAGCAGCAGCGCCAACCGCATCCGGGCCCGCCCGGCCCAGAACCCGACCATCAGCAGCGGAAGCGATAACCACACTGCCGACGTCCAGGAGCTGTGATTATCAAAGGGGTAGTTGAGCGGGAGGAGCAGCATCCAGCCGAGGCCGGGTGTCAGCGCCAGCCTGGCCTCGTGGCGCTGGCCGGCGATGGTTCCGGCGGCCCAGAGCACGGGGCCTTCCTTGCCGCCTTCGAGCACCGCCCTGGTCGCGGCGTCGGGGAGCACTCCTCCGTAGACCCGCACCGTGGGGGTCCGCAGTAGGGCTCGCGTAGCGTGCAGCCTCGAGGAGAAGACTGGCTTCTGTCCCAGTTGGCCGAGACGAGCCACCGGAAAACGGCGAGCATCACGAAGCTCCAGCACCGGCGCGAGCCGGTCGGTAAGGCCCGCGGTAACGACGGTTGCGCTGAGGGACCGGGATCCGGGCGCGTCGTCAGCGGAGCTGGCCCCGATCGAGCCCCGGAAGTGATCGAGAAAGGGGACTGCGGGTGCCTGGACCACTCGGGCGATCCCCTCCGTCGCGTCCTCCGTCAGCAGCCAGCCGGTCATCCCCACGAGCAGGAGCCAGCCCAGCCCGGCACCGAGCGCCAGTTGCCGGGCTGATGCGACGGACGGCCGCCACAGTCGGGGAGCTGACAGGGCCAGAAACGCCCCGATGAGAGTGCCGCAACTGTTGGTCAGTACATCACTCAGGCTCGGATCCCTGCCAGTCACTAAGGTGGCCTGCAGCAACTCGATAGCGAGCGCGAGGGCACAGCCGGCAAGGAGCGCTCGCACCGGCCTCATGCCGAACGAGCCGAGCCCGGCGCCCAGCGGCATGAAGAGCGCTATGTTCAGCAGCACGTCGACCGTGCCCTGGTCGCCGCACACGAGACAGTACCATGGGGTCGCCGCTGCCTGTTCCAGCTGGCTGGGCAGGGGTACCAGGGTGAAACCGGCGATGACCGCAAGCCAGATCGTGGTAACTATTAGCGCGGCACGACGTTGCTGGATGAGCATGGTTCATAAAGGTAGCTGGTGACCGGCCGCCACAACTGCTGTGGGTAACGTGCCTGATGTCCAGCCTTGAGACCTGCCTGACTGTCGAATAAATTGTTGTCAGAAAAATAGATAGCTGATCCCACGGAGCGGGCTAAGTGCTGGCCTGACTTCTGCATAGTTCACCTCGAACGATTGTGCTGAGGGCCAATGGCTTCACCTCGCGTACTGGTGCGGGAGGACAAGGAGGGCCGGAAGCGCAGTTGGCGACCGCCCGCGCCCGATTTCGGATGGAAGTTGCTGGGCTTTGTGGGCGGCGTGCTCCTGATCTCGGGCTTGCTGGACATCAGCATCGCGGTGTACCCCACGATGTTCGGCAATCCGGACTGGGAGTTCGGCACCATTGGTTCCGCCCTCAACGGCCTGACTGTCCCGATGCTTGGTCTGGCCCTGCTGCTTGGGGCGGCAGTTGCGAGAGGCTGGGGACCCGGCATGCGAGTCTGGGCCATCATCGCAATGGTCCTGGCAGTGATGATTCTGGTGGCGGCAGTGATCTGGGCGCTTAATCTGCCGCTTGCCTTCAGGACGGTGCAGGAGCCGGCAGCCCGGCTTGGCCTCAAGAGGTCCGTGGCCAAAACCGTGGCACAGGCAATCCTGTATCCCGTGGCGTTTCTCTGGATCGGCTGGCAGGGATTCCGTCACACACGCGCCCCGCGGTAGCAGCGACGAGTCACCCATCACGTTTTACTTGAGAGGACGTACTGTATGAAGCATGTCATCCGCGGAGTAGGGGCCGCTGCCGCGCTGCTGGCGTTTGCCAGCCCAGCGTGGGCGTTTGGCCCTTATAGCAACACCCAGGTGTGCGGCGGCGCCAGCGCCTACACTTGCGTGACGCTCACCAGCTCGTACGACGCGACGACCAATACGTTGTCGCTCGACGTGCGCCTAGACAGCGGCGGCGAGCTTCATGAGCTGGCCGTCGGTAATGCCGTCCCCACCAGCGGGACCTCCAGCGGCGACGCGGCCTTCAGCTTCGGCGATCAGAACGCGCTCACCGGCAGCGGTGGCCCGTTGACGACCGCCACCGGCTTCAAGTTCAGTGGTCCGAAGCTCCAGGTTGGCGAGACCGCGCACTTTACGTTCACGTTCGATGATTCGTTCAATGACGACTGGCAGAACCTGGCGCTGGGTATCCACACCGGTGGCTTTGGCAGCTGCGAGTCGAACAAGCTGTTCGTCGACGCGAACAACGGCGTGAATGGTCCCGATGGCGGCGCGTATGTTGAAGGCTGCGGCCCACCGACCACCACCGTGCCGGAGCCAATCACCATGTCGCTGCTCGCCACCGGCCTGGCCGGCATGGGCGGCGCTGGCCTGATCCGTCGTCGCAGCAAGAAGGCGTAATCACGTAGCGACGCGCAGTCAGCAGGACCATCAAAGGGCGGCCATTGGCCGCCCTTTTTTTGTCCGGTGACGACTGTCACCGCCCCGGTTCATCTTTGGGCTTATTCAATGAGCGTTCGGCGTCCGGCGTCCGGCGTCCGGCGTCCGGCGTCCGGCGTCCGGCGTCCGGC
>DAIMFY010000174.1:0-2531 GCA_036724295.1 Gemmatimonadales bacterium
CTCATCTTCCTGCCGGCATTCTTTGCCACCATGAAGCGGGTGTCGCTCCGCATCGTGGCCATGGATATCCCGCCCCAGGACGTCATCACCCGCGACAACGTATCGGTCCGCGTGAACGCCGTGCTCTACATGAAAGTGAAGGACCCCTCGCGCGTCGTGCTTGAAATCGAGGATTATCTCTACGCCACGAGCCAGCTGGCACAGACAACATTGCGTTCCGTGCTGGGCGAGGTCGAGCTCGATGAATTGCTGAGCGACCGCGAGAAGATCAACGCTGTGCTCAAGCGCATCATTGATGAGCGCACCGAGGCATGGGGTATTGAAGTGAACGCGGTGGAGGTAAAGGACGTGGACCTGCCCGAGACCATGAAGCGCGCCATGGCCCGCCAGGCCGAAGCCGAGCGTGACCGGCGCGCCAAGGTGATCAACGCGCAGGGCGAACTGCAGGCCTCGGAAACCCTGGCCGAGGCGGCGCGCATGCTCGCCACCGAGCCCAGCGCGCTGCAGCTTCGCTACCTGCAGACGGTGGCCGAGATCGCCACGGAGAACAACTCGACCACCATCTTCCCGATCCCGATCGACATGATTCGGCCGTTCATTGAGTCGGGCAGGACGGGCAGGGCGGACAAGTCTGGAGGAAAGGCATTGCCATCGCCGGACCCCACGCTGCCGCAGTTCAAGGTCGCCGAGAAGGACAAGGAGCAGGCATAGCATGACCGGTGGGCTTCCGGCGCGCATCGACCGCGCCGCACTCGAGCGGATCCTCCAGCGCGCCACGGAACTGCAGGCCGCCGAGCGGGATCCCGGTCATGACCTGACCGCCGATGAGCTGCTCGCGCTTGGCAAGGAAGTGGGCTTGCCACAGCGGTATCTCCAGCAGGCCATGCTGGAGGAACGCGCACGGGTGGAGAGCGGGGGTGAAGGAGGACTCGTCTCCTGGATGGCGGGCCCGGCGGGGGCCAGCGCGCAGCGAGTCGTCCAGGGCAGCGTCGAGGAAGTGCAGGCCGACCTCATCCGCTACCTGGATGAGCACGAAATGCTGATCGTGCAGCGGGAACAGCAGGGCGCCGTGCTCTGGGAGCCGGTGAAGGGATTCCAGGCCGCGGTGCGGCGCTCCACCGCCGCGTTCGGCCGCACATCTCGCGGCTACCTGTTAGACCGGGTGACCGCGCTGCGCGGCACCATCGCCCCGCTCGAGGCGGGCTACGTGCATGTGTCGCTTACCGCCAATCTCCGCGGCCAGCGAAGCGCTTTCATTGGCGGAGCCGCGGGCGCTGCCTCAACGGGCGCTGCTGGCACCGCGGTGCTGTTTGCCCTGGCCGCATTCCCGGTGGTCGCAATTCTTCCAGTGCTCGGCGGACTGGCTGTCGGAGGGATTGTCCTCCGTCAGTACCCACCGAAAGTGGAGCGGGTGCAGCTCGGGCTCGAGCGGACGCTTGATCATCTCCAGCGCGGCGACCCACGCGCTGCGCCAGGGATGCTGCCGCCCCGTGGATCCATCGGTTCACTCATCGCCTCGGAAATCCGGAAGGCCCTCAAGTGAAGCGACTCGCCTTGCTGATGATGCTCGTCACGGCCTGCGCCCGGAATGGCCAGCCCGGCTTTCCGCCGATGCCAGAGGCTCGGCAGGGCCAGATCGAGCTCGATCCCCAGGAAGTCACCAAGAAGCTCGCCGACGCGATGACCGCAGCGGGATTGCCGGTGGACGAGGTCGCCACGCGCGAGGGGTTTGTGAGCACGGCCTGGTATGACACCACCACGAAGAAGCAGGTTGCCGGCCGGGCGCTGGGTGCCGGTGACGTCCGCATCCGGGCGTGGGTCATGCCATGGAAGTACGGCTGGAGCGAGATCACCATGGAGGCGGTCTACCGGCCGCTGGCCGATCCATCGCTGCCCGAACGCGAGCTGGAACGGAGCGTGGCCTATGATCATCCTGCGCGCGTGGCCATCAGGGAGATCATGCAGCGAATGGGAGTGACCAGCTCCGTGGCGGAGGCGGACGCACCGAACGCGGAGGTGAAGCCGCCGACGATGGACCCCGGACGCGTTGGGAAGACAGGGGCAAAGATTGGCGGACAGCGTGACTCGATTGCAATGGACACCGCTGGCACCGACACCACCAGGCCCGCTCCAGTCGTTGCGGTACAGGACACTGTCCAACGTCCTCCCGCAGACACCACTCGGCCCGTTCGTCGCGACTCGGCGATCGTCTTCCGCCCGGCGACTCCGGGTGACACCATCCATCAGCCGGCGCGTCCTGCCCCGCCGCGCCTGGCACCGGCGCCACGCGACACGCAGCCCGCCGCGGTCACCTCAGGCTACGCCGTCCAGGTCGCGGCACCAGCCGATGCCTACACGGCCAACGAGTTTGCTCGCCGGCTCAAAGGGTTGGGCTATGAATCGCGGATTGTTCCGGATGGCGGGCGCTACAAGGTGCGAACCCAGGTCTATGCTCAGCACCCCGACGCCGCAATTGCACTGGAGCGCCTGAGGGCGACGTTCAGGGATGCGTTTCTGGTCAGGGAATAGGG
>DAIMFY010000174.1:2631-5154 GCA_036724295.1 Gemmatimonadales bacterium
TAGGGGTTAGGGGTTAGGGACTAGGAGTTGAAAGACGAGCGCCCGTGCTTCCGCCCTGGTCCCTGACCCCTGGCACCTAGTCCCTAACATAGCTCCTCACCCACTCCTCCAGCTTCGGCAGATCCAGCGCCGCGTCCTTGCAGGGCCCCGATGGCAATGTCATCGTGAGCCCCAGGACCGGCACCTTGCCGGCCACGTCGTGCAGGCCGCTCACCATGTCCCGTTCACAGGCAACAGCCACGACCGCGCGCGGGCGGCGCTCGCGGATCACCCGCCGAGCCAGCTGGCCACGCGTGGCAACGAAGACCGGCACTTCATACTTGCCGGCGATGCCGAGCACACCATCCAGCGTCTGCTTGGAAAGGCAGCGCGGGATCAGCACCAGCAGCTCACCCTGCCCCACCTTCCGGCCGCGATGCGACGCCAGTTCGTTATAAACCTTGACCGAGGCGTTCTCCACCCAGTCGCGCCAACCGAAGAGACTTGAGACGCGGGACGTGAGGCGCATGAGGCGGAGAAAGGGGCCACGCTCGGCGAGGCGTTCCGGCAGCAGCGGCCGGTGCGCGACGCTGGAGCCGAGGAGGAGCGCCCACCAGGCGAGGGAGCCGATCGCCACCACCGCCAGCGCGGTCCAGAGCGTGGTGGGGATGGCCTGGTGCAGGAGGGACAGGCGCGGGGCAAAGAGATAGATGGCGGCTGCCGCCAGCAGGAAGAACCCCGCCAGTGCCGCCACCGACCAGGCGAAAAAGAGCCACGGTGGCGAATCGAAGTTGCCGGCATTGGGCAGCGGCTTCCCATCCCACTCGTCCCACTCGTGGCCGAGCCGCCGGTCTACGTCTATATGGATAAGCTGTGCGCGTGGTGCGTCGGACATGGGGGAAAGATAGTCGGATGGGCAGGATGGGCAGGTGGGCAGGTCAATGAGGCGTCATTGCGAGCCGCGAAGCGGCGAAGCAATCGGGTCGCCAGCATCTCAAGCCAAGCGACTCGATTGCTTCGTCGGCTACGCCTCCTCGCAATGACGCGGCACTGACTGGGCCCTGCCCCGCCTGCCCATCACGTCCATCCTATATTCCATCATGCTCCCCACTCCACCCACCATCCCCTTCCACACCGACGATCGCACCCGTGCGGCGTATTCCGAAGGAGCCGGGATTTACCGGATCGAACCTGCGGCGGTGGCGGTGCCGAGGTCGGCGGAAGACCTCCGGCAGCTGCTACGCTGGGCGGTTGAACACGACACCGGCCTCATTCCCCGTGGCGCGGGGAGCGCCATGGGTGGTGGGAACGTAGGGTCGCAGGTAATCGTCGACCTCACCGCCATGGAGCCGCGGACGCTCACGGTGGATGGACCGCAGCAGCGCGCCGACACGTCTGGCAACATCACCTGGGAAGAACTGCGCGCGGCTGCCTCGCAGGAAGGGCTGCGACTCCCACCCGATCCCTCCAGCGGGCGCTGGGCCACCCTTGGCGGCATGGTCTCCACCAATGCTTCCGGCGCGCGCACGGTGCGCTACGGCAGCGTACGGCCATGGGTGCAGGGACTCACCCTGCTCACCACCGACGGCGAAACGCTGCGGCTCGATCGTGGCCGGCCGGCGCCTTCAGCGGTGGCGGCGGTGCGCCGGTTCGAGAGTGATGCCGGGCCCGCCATCCGTGCCGCCGAGTCGCTCATCCGAAGCCGCTTCCCGCACACCCGGAAGAATTCCAGTGGCTACGCCCTCGACGCCTGGCTCAAGTCGGGGGACCTGCTCGACCTGATTGTCGGCTCGGAAGGCACGGCCGCCTTCGTAACAGGCATCACCTGGCGTCTCGACCGCATTCCCGCCACGACCTCGGCGCTTCGGGTGTCGCTCGCGTCGCTCGACCAGCTGGCCGACGCCGTTGGTGCCCTCCTCGACCACCGCCCTTCGGCGGTGGAGATGCTGGACCGGACTTTTCTTGAGCTGGTGGCGGACGAGGTCGGTATCGGGGAGCTTGATGCACTCGAGGCGGTGCTGCTGGTCGAGTTCGAGGCGGAAGGCGATGAGGCCGCCCGCGCCGTAGCCACGCGGGCAGCCGCTGCCGTGTCGCCGTTTGCGGTCAAGGTCGAGACCGCGATCGACGAAGGCGATGTGCAACGGGTGTGGGCGCTTCGCCATGCGGCGAGCCCCATCCTCGCGCAGCTACCCGAATCGCGCCGCTCGCTTCAGGTGATCGAAGACGGTTGCGTGCCGGTGGCGAAACTGGGCGAGTACGTGCGCGCGGTGCGGCAGGCGGCGAAGGATCATCAGCTGGAGGTGGTGCTCTTCGGTCATGCGGGCGATGGCCATCTGCACTGCAACCTGCTGCCCGACGTCACCGAGGAGGGTTGGGAGTCCCGCGTCGCCGCGCTGCTCGCCGACGTCACCGACGCGGTGGTCCGGCTGGGTGGCACCCCCAGCGGCGAGCATGGCGACGGCCGGCTCCGCGCGCCACTGCTTCCCGAGGTCTTCGGCGACGAGATCATGGAACTCTTTGCGCTGGTGAAGCGCGCCTTTGACC
>DAIMFY010000175.1:0-2939 GCA_036724295.1 Gemmatimonadales bacterium
ATCTGGAACATCGGCATGGACAGCTCCCATACCGACGCCCTGGCGCGCACGCTGTTCGACTCGCTCGGGCCACGGCTCACCGGCTCGCCGGACCAGCGCCGAGCCAATGACTGGCTGGTCAGGACGTACAAGACGTGGGGCATCGAGGCCCGCAACGAGCAGTACGGCACCTGGCGAGGCTGGCGGCGCGGCTACTCTCACATTGACCTCATCTCGCCGCGGGTCCGAACGCTCGAAGGGTTGATGCTCGCGTGGAGCCCGGGCACCGGCAAGAAGGACCTGACCGCCGGCACCATCATCCTCCCGCACTTCAAGGACTCCACCGAGTTCGTGGCCTGGCTCCCCAAGGCGAAAGGCAAGTTCGTGCTGGTGGCACCTGGCCGTCAGACCTGCCGTCCAGTGGAAGACTGGCGCCAGAATGCGACGCCGGAATCGCTCAAGCGCATCCTGGCGCATCGCGATTCACTGCTCGGCGAATGGCGTGACCGCATCGCCGCCACGGGCTACAGCCTGGCGCTCGGCACTGGCTCGCTGGGACTCAGGATGGAAAAGGCGGGTGTCGCCGGCTTCCTCACTTCGCGCCCCAAGGATGGCTGGGGCACGATCGAGGTCTTCGAGACCTATGACACGATCGCGCCCGCCGTTGGTCTCTCCTGCGAGGACTACGGGCTTGTCTATCGCCTGACCGAGGACGGCCGGAATCCGCAGGTGCGCATGAATCTCGACGCCGATCTGCTGGGCGAGCAGCCGGTGTTCAATACCATCGCCACGATTCCCGGTTCGAGCAAGAAGGACGAGTACGTGATGCTCTCCGCCCACTTCGACTCGTGGGATGGATCGTCCGGCGCCACCGACAACGGCACCGGCACGCTCACCATGATGGAGGCGATGCGCATCCTGAAGCTGGTCTATCCCCATCCCAAGCGCACCATCCTGGTGGGACACTGGAGCAGCGAGGAAGAGGGGCTGGTCGGTTCACGCGCCTTCACGGAAGACCACCCGGAAGTTGTGAAGGGCCTGCAGGTCCTGCTCAACCAGGACAACGGCACCGGCCGGATCGTACGCGCGAGCGGTGGCGGCCTGCCCGACGCGGCGGCTCACCTGCAGAAGTGGATCGACCTGCTGCCGCCGGTCTACAAGGAACAGATCAACTTCGGTGGCGCCGGCCTGCCGGGTGGCGGCGGCAGTGATCACGCGTCGTTCGCCTGCTACGGCGCACCCGCGGTGGAGCTTGGTGGCCTTGGCTGGGATTACGGCAACTACACCTGGCACACCAATCGCGACACCTACGACAAGGTGGTCTTTGACGACCTCAAGTCGAACGCGACACTCTTCGCGATGCTGGCGTATCTCGCCTCCGAGTCGCCCGACCAGATCTCGCGCGAGCGGGTAGACCTGAAGGCGCTGGCTGCCGCGCAGGAAGCACTCGCCGACTCGGCGCGCGCCAACCCGGCCGACAGTGCGCTGGCCCAGCGCGCCGGCGCCGGCCGCGGCCGCTTCCGTCGCATCCCGACCGAATGGCCGGCATGCCAGAAGGCGCCGAGGAGCACGAATCCGAGACTGAAATAGGTCGTCGGTCTTCGGTCGTCGGTCGTCAGCGTACATGACGACTGATGGCCGAAGACCGAAGACATTGCCTACCAGTGCGGTAGTCTCTCCCGCATTTCTGCCAGCTCCCACGCCGTGACGGCCACCGCCGTCGCGGCCTGGGTGAGCTGGTCCGGCTTCACCTGGTCAAACGTGTCGTACTGGCTATGGTGGGTCACGCTGAAATAGTTGAGCGTGTCCTGGATCGCGAAGAATGCCGGCACGCCGGCATCGGTAAACGAAGCATGATCCGAATCGCCTGAGCGTTCGAGTGGAAGTTCATTCACGCCCAGGTCGTTGAGCGGTGCGATGGCACTGGCCATGAGCCGGCGCGATTCTTCCCTGCCCTGCAGCGCCCAGCCGAGCACCTTTCCCGTGCCGAGATCAAGAATCAGCACCGCCTGGATGCTGTCGAGCTCCGACTTGTGGGCTTCGACGTAGGCCTTGGATCCCCAGTGGCCCTGCTCTTCACCGGAAAACAACACCACGCGAATCGTGCGCTTCGGGGTGAGGCCGGATGCCTTGATGGCACGGAGTGCTTCCATGACCGAAGCCACGCCGGTGCCGTTGTCGGTGGCGCCAGTGCCAAGGTCCCACGAATCAATGTGCCCGCCGATGATGACGACTTCGCCGGGCTTCTCGCTGCCGCGGATTTCACCGATGGTGTTGTACTGCTGGACCGGCTTTTTCGATGTCGAGCCCGGCAGGTTGACCTCAAGCGTCACGCGCTCGCCGTGCTCAGCCAGCCGCCGCAGCTCGAGGTAGTCCTTGCGAGCCATGAAGGCGACCGGAATCCGGGGCACGAAGGCACCCAGCCGCCAGACGGGGCCTCCGGTCATTCCCAGCCCGTCGTGATTGCCGGCATTGAGGATGAAACCGAGCGCACCCTCCTTTTCCATGGCCGAGACGAGTTGCGCGCCGACCATGCGGGCTTCGGCGGTGTCACTGCCGCGCGGCGGAAGCTCGCCATACGTCACGAACTTCCCCTTGAACTGGCCGATGAACTTCCTGAGCCCGTCGACCGTGCTGGCCTGCACCACGACCAGGTCGCCACGCACGGCACCCTTTGTCGAAGCCGACCAGCCGGCGGCCGCCAGCTCCAGTGACTTGCCGTTCTGCGTCAGAAGGCGTGCTGTCGCCTCGCCGCGCGTCCATGAGGGCCCGAACTCGTAGCCCTCCTGATGGACATTGGTCGCGCCAAATCTGGTCATGGTGCTCTCGGCCCATGCGTGAGCATGCGCAATCTGGGGCGAGGTGGTAAGCCGGGGTCCAATAACGTCGCTGAGGTATTCAGTCCAGCCAACCGCCTGCTGGTGCTCGGCGATCTCGCGGATGATGCGCGCGGTGGCGGT
>DAIMFY010000175.1:3039-5153 GCA_036724295.1 Gemmatimonadales bacterium
AGCGTACCGTTGAGCCAGTGCTCCACGCTGTCGCCGTTGACGACGATGCGCGCCGTGTTCCATTCGCCCAGCGGGTTCAGGTGACCGGCGGGCGAGGGATAGAGCCCGTAATCAGCGCCAGCGGAGGTAAGGCGGCTGGCGCCATCAGGCGCATTGGTGTCATCGAGCAGCTGATACTCCGGCGCGGTCCAGTAGACATGCTCGTACTTCTCATTGCCCCGATAGAAGATGCCGGCATTCCCGCCCTTCGTCAGCTGCCAGTCCATCACCAGCTCGAAGTTGTCGAAGGTGTCGCGCGTGACGATATCCTCGGCGCTCGAATCCTTGATGATCGCTCCGCTGTCGACCCGCCAGCCCACCGGCGCTGAATCATTCTGGTAGCCACGCCACTGGTCGAGCGACTTCCCGTCAAAGAGCAGCGTCCATCCCGAATCCTGCTGCGCCTGCGTGAGCGTGTTGGGTGGCGGCGGCCCAGGCGGGGTTTCCGGCGCGGGCTTGGTGCAGGCGGCAAGGGCGAGGACTGTGAGCAGTGCGGAGAGTCGGTGGGTCATTGAGAGTTAGGAGTTAAGAGTTAAAAGTTGAGAGTTGAGAGTTGTGGGTCGCCGGTCTCATGACCCACGACCACCTGCCCGTCTTGCCCGTCCTGTCCGTATTTACCGTCCTGGATGATATACCCGCTCCGTGTGCCCCTTGAGCTGGCTGGGGTAATAGTAGACGGGTCGAAGGTCGCCGGAGGCGTAACGCGAGACCTCATCCTTGAAATGGGGTGACGAGGGATGGCCGCTCTCGCCTCCGGCGGTGACCGCTCGCGCCGTCACGCTGTCGCCGAACTCCACGGCGGCCACGAAGCTGTTGCCGCTGGTGCCGTACCACCGCCTGGTGCCGGGATACGGACGGGCGCCGAACGATGCCAGCGAGCCCCACCGCGCTGAGGTGAACGGTATCGGATCGCTCGGCTTGCTGTCGTCAAACTTCTGCACGATGCTGCTGTCGTTGCGCTGGAACCGGTTGATCTCGCCCCACGGTGTCTTCCAGCTCCCGAACTGGCGGGTGAGGAGCCGGCTCGCTTCGGTCAGCGCATCCAGCCGCTCGGTGGTCGTGGCACCGTCAACCATGTACGTGCTGATCGACTTCCCGGCTTCACGGGCATGCTCGCCCACGTGCTGCGCGAGGCCGGTGCCCCAGAAGACAGCGAGCGTGGTGGGTACCGAGCCGGCCGACCAGCGATAGTCCCAGGCGCGCAGCGAATCAACCTGCTCCTCGAGCGTCAGGCGGCGGGTGTCGTGTGGCGGCAGGGAGTCAAAGGACTTGATCAGCGGCGGCAGCAACTCGGCGAACCCGGGCTGGTAACTGTCGAAGGCGGCATCGATCAGCCCCTGCAGGGTGAAGTCCTTCTTGTCCGAGAGCACGCGGATGGCGTGCATGCCCCGGAACGATTCCTCATTGCCCTTCTCGACATACTTCGGGAAGTCAGCCTGCTTCGGGCTGCTGGGGCCGGCGGCTGACCAGGGCCAGTTGTTGCTGTTGTAGACCCAGCCGCTCTTCGGGTTGAACACGTTGGGCGATTCATCCACGCTGAGCAGGCCGTGCCAGTCCGTCTTCGGGTTGCTGCCATCCACCGGCTGGGTCCAGTCGAAGCTGGTGTCACGCCGAGGAATGAAGTTGGCGTGGAAGTAGGCGATGTTGCCGTCGGCGTCGGCGTAGATGGTGTTGTTGGAGCTGTTGGTGTGCAGCTCCATGATCTGCTTGAATTCCTTGAAGCTCTTCGCCCTGGTCCGGGTGTACGACTGGGTGAGCGCCTTGATCGGCTCGAACATCATCGCCACGCTCAGCCACTTGTCGCCGTCTCTCCCGACCACCGGGCCATGCCGGGTGAAGTAGGCGGTGAACGTCTTGCTCGCCATCCCGGTGTCGGTCTTGAATGGCACCGTGATCTGGCGGCTCTCGACCGGGAGTTCCTGGCCGCCGTACTGGTAAACCCACTTCCCGCCCTTCTCCGTCACCGTCTCCAGGTATTCATCGATCGCGTCCGCGCCGGTGCTGGTGTGCATCCAGCCAAGGCGGGGATTCCAGCCCTGATAGACGAAGAACTGCCCCCACGTGACCGCGCCGTA
>DAIMFY010000176.1:0-5144 GCA_036724295.1 Gemmatimonadales bacterium
CGTCCCGCGTCCCGCGTCCCGCGTCCCGCGTCCCGCGTCCCACGCCCCACGCCCCACGCCCCACGCCCTACTTCAACATCCCCTTCGCAATCGTCTGCAACTGCATATTGCTGGTGCCTTCGTAGATCGTCCCGATCTTGGCATCCCGGTAGTACTTCTCCGCCGGATACTCCTTGGAATAGCCGTAGCCACCAAAGAGCTCCAGGCACTGGGAGGTGATGCGGTCGGCGGTCTGGGAGCTGAAGAGCTTGGCCATGGCCGCCTCCTGCGCGAACGGCTGGCCGGCATCCTTGAGCCGGGCGGCGTTATACACCATGAGTCGGGCCGCCTCCAGGTCCGTCGCCATTTGCGCCAGCTGGAACTGAACCCCCTGGAACTCGGCGACGGCTTTCCCGAACTGCTTCCGCTCCTTCACGTACGCCGTCGCGGCATCGAGCGCGCCGCGCGCCACGCCCAGCATCTGGGCGCCAATGCCGATCCGTCCCTCGTTGAGCGTCTCGATGGCGATCTTGTAGCCCTGCCCCACCGGCCCCATCACATTTTCGGCGGGCACCTGACACTGCTCGAGGATGAGCTCCGTGGTGCTGGAGGCGCGGATGCCCAGCTTGTTTTCCTTCTTGCCCACGCTGAAGCCCGGGAAGTCGCGCTCCACCAGGAACGCGGTGATGCCCTTGTAGCCCTTGGAGAAGTCGGCGTTGGCGAAGACGATGAAGAGCCCAGCTTCGGCGCCATTGGTGATCCAGAACTTCCGTCCGGTGAGTTCCCAGTGGCCGTCCTTTTCATCCGCCTTTGTCTCCAGCGCAAAGGCGTCACTGCCGCTTCCCGGCTCGGAGAGGGCAAAGGCGCCAAGCAGATCAGAGGTGAGGCGGGGAAAGAGCCGGGCCTTCTGCTCTTCGCTGGCCCAACGGAGGATGGCGTTGTTGACGAGAGTGTTGTGGACATCCACATAGATGGCAGCTGACGCATCCACTCGCGCCAGCTCCTCGATGGCGAGCATCGCCAGGAAAATCGTCGCATCGGCGCCGCCCCACTTCTCCGGCACCTCGATCCCCATGAGTCCCAGCTCGAAGAACTTGGGGATGATCTCCTTCCGGAACTGCCCGGCGGCATCCATCTCCTCGACGTGCGGCCGCACTTCCGACTCGGCGAACTCGCGCACCGCATCGCGGAACATGAGCTCTTCTTCTGACAATATGGTCAGCGGCTGGGTGGCGGTCGCGGCGTCCTGCATGGCTCGGCTCCGAAAGCGGGCGTGAGTATTGAGGGATAACAGTCGAGCGTCGAGCGTCGAGAGTCAAGGCAGGGGACGACTGATCACGCGTCATTGCGAGGAGGGCCCGACGGACCCGAAAGGGCGGCCACAGGCCGCCCCCACAGCAATCGGGTCGCGGCCATCTCGATTCAGGCTATCCGATTGCTTCGCGCCTTCGGCGCTCGCAATGACACATTGCCCCTAATCCCTGGCTCCCAAAACCTCCAATGCCACCGGCACCTTCCCCAGAGGCGCCGAGACCTGTACGCCAGCAACCCGGGGCCGAACCGCGGCCAGCATTTCCTGCGCTATGGCCACACCCTCGGCCAGCGCGGCTTCCTTGCCATGATCGCTGGCGCGACGCATCCGGGTGAGCACCGCCTCCGGCACCGTGACCCCTGGCACCTCGTTCGCCAGGAACTCGGCATTCCGCAGGGAGACCAGTGGCCAGATTCCGGCGATGATCGGAATCCCCAGCGGTTCCACCCGCGCCAGGAACCGGTCAAGCTGCTCCAGGTCAAACACTGGCTGGGTGACCGCGTACTCGGCTCCCGCCTCCACTTTCCAGCCGAATCGGCTCATCTCCCGCTCGGCGTCGGGCGCTGCCGGGTTCACCCCCACACCGATCACGAACTTCGTGGCGCCGCCCAGGTCGTTGCCGCCCGGATCGAGTCCCTGGTTGAGCCGGCTCACCAGGTTGGTGAGGCCGATCGAGTCGATGTCGAACACGGCCGTGGCATCCGGGTACGGCCCCATCTTGGGTGGATCGCCGGTGATGATGAGCAGGTTGTTGAGCCCGCTCGCCGCCGCGCCCAGCAGGTCGGACAGCATGCCGAGAAGGTTTCGGTCCCGGCAGGCGTAATGCACGACGGCTTCGATGCCGACTTCGCGCTGGATGAGCAGGCCCGAGAGCAATGCGCCCATTCGGCTCTGCGCCCTTGGACCATCCGGCACATTTACGGCGTTTACGCCCGCTTCCCTGAGCTGGCGCACCTGTGCCATCATGGGCGACGGGTCGACGCCGCGGGGCGGGACGATTTCCACCGTGGTCACGAACTGCTTCGCCGCCAGCCGGGCACCGAGCCCGGAGCGCTCGGCCAGGGGAATGGCGACGCGCGCCTGCTCCTGAACGACCGGAGCCACGGCAGTGTATCGATGCCTTGGCGAGACGCTCTGCACAAAGCTCGCGATAGCCTTGATGTGCTCCGGCGTGGTGCCGCAGCAACCACCGACGAAGCGCGCGCCTGCCTCCACCATGCGCCGGGCGTACCCGGCCATGTATTCGGGGCTCGCCATGTAGATCTTGCGATCGGCCACTTCGCGGGGGAGGCCGGCGTTGGGCTGCGCGGAAATTGGCAAGTTGACGACACTGGCCAGCTGCTCCACCGCCTCCAGCACGCCATGCGGTCCCACCGAGCAGTTCACGCCGATGGCGTCCGCGCCCAGCACCGCGAGCTCGGGACCGAAAGCGGCGGGATCGGTGCCATAGTGGGTCTGGCCATCGGTCCCGATGGTCATCTGCGCGATGACAGGGAGGCCTGACAGAGACCGCACCGCACGGATGGCGGCGCCGATTTCCGACACGTCGCTGAAGGTCTCGAGGATGAAACCGTCCACCCCGCCGTCCAGCAGACCCTTTACCTGGCGGGCAAAGGCGTCGTGCGCCTCGTCAAGCCCCAGCTCGCCAAAGGGTTCCACTCGCACGCCGAGCGGGCCGATGGCTCCGAGTACCAGCGCGCGGGTACCAGCGGCGTCGCGCGCGAGCGTTGCGGCGGCGCAGTTGATGAACTCGGTTTCACCACCCAGCCCGCATCCCGCGAGCTTGAACGGGTTGGCACCGAAGGTGTTGGTCTCGATCAGCTCCGCGCCGGCGCGTACGTAGTCGCGATGGATGTCGCGGATGAGGTCGGGCTGGCGGAGGTTGAGCTCGTCATAGCAGACATTGAGGAACACGCCGCGGGCGTAGAGCATGGTGCCCATGGCACCATCCACCACGTGGACACGCCCATCATCGAGCAGGTCGCGAAGTGTCATCGGGCGTATCCGAGGTTAGGCGCAAGCCACCGCTCGGCGAGCTCCAGCGGCCATCCCTTGCGGCTGGCGTAATCGGCCACCTGGTCCTGCCCGATCCGCCCAAGACCAAAGTATTGTGACTCGGGCCGCCAGAAGTAGAAGCCGCTCACCGATGCGCCCGGCTGCATGGCGAAGCTCTCGGTCAGCGTGATTCCCACCTTCGGCGCATCCAGCAGCTCGAAGATCAGCTGCTTTTCGGTGTGGTCGGGGCAGGCGGGATAGCCCGGCGCCGGCCGGATGCCCTGGTACTTCTCGTGTATCAGCTCGCTGTTGTCGAGCCGTTCATCCGCGGCATAGCCCCAGAACTCCTTCCGTACCCTTTCGTGCAGCCGCTCGGCAAACGCCTCGGCCAGCCGATCCGCCAGCGCCTCGATGAGGATGGCATTGTAGTCGTCCTGCGCCGCCCGCCGCTCGGCGATGAGCTCGGATGCCCCGAGCCCCGCGGTGACGGCAAAGAGGCCGACGTAGTCCTGGACGCCAAGTTCCTCGGGCGCCACGAAATCGGCGAGCGCCAGGTTGGCTCGGCCGTTCCCCTTCTGCATCTGCTGGCGCAGGGTGCGCGAGATCCTCTCGGTGCCGTCGACCCGCATGGCGATGTCATCACCGCGCGAGACCGCCGGGAAGAAGCCGAACGCACCCGCGGCCTGCAGGCGGCCGCCATTCACGAGTGACTGCAGGATCTCCTGTGCATCGGCAAAGAGCTGGGTGGCGGCCTTGCCCTGCACCGGATCGCTCAGGATGTCGGGATAGTGGCCCCGCATTTCCCACGACTGGAAGAATGGCGTCCAGTCGATTCGCTCCACCAGCTCCCCCAGCGGATAGTGCTCCAGGTGGCGCACGCCAAGAAATGCCGGCTCAGGTGTCGTGCGTGACCAGTCAGGCGTGAGCCGGTTGGCACGCGCTTCCTCGATCGTAATGCGCGGCTCGGCGGCTCGACGGCCCGCCCGCTCCTCCCGGAGCGTGCGGTATTCGTCCCGGACCTGCGCCGCATAGGCGGCGCGGTTCTCGGCGCTCAGCAGGCTTCCCACCACGCCCACGGCGCGTGAGGCGTCGGCCACGTGCACCGTCGGACCGCGCTTGTAGCATGGTTCGATCTTGACTGCGGTGTGCGCGCGCGAGGTGGTGGCGCCCCCGATGAGAAGCGGGAGCGAGAAACCTTCCCGCTCCATCTCGCTCCCGACGAAAGCCATCTCCTCGAGCGAGGGCGTGATGAGCCCCGAAAGGCCGATGATATCCACCTTTTCCTGGACCGCTGTCTCCAGGATCTTTGCGGCCGGCACCATGACGCCGAGGTCGATCACCTCGTAGTTGTTGCACTGGAGCACCACGCCCACGATGTTCTTGCCGATGTCGTGCACGTCGCCCTTGACGGTGGCCATCAGGATCTTGCCCTTGGCCTGCACCTCGCCCGACTTCTCCGCTTCCATGTAGGGCAGCAGGTGCGCCACCGCGCGCTTCATCACGCGGGCGCTCTTGACCACCTGCGGCAGGAACATCTTGCCGGCGCCAAAGAGATCGCCGACCACGTTCATGCCATCCATCAGCGGTCCCTCGATGACGTCGAGGGGGCGGGTGGCAGCGAGGCGGGCTTCTTCGGTGTCGTCCACGATGTAGTCGGTGACCCCCTCCACCAGCGCATGGCGGATGCGATCCGTCACGGGCAGCGCGCGCCAGGAAAGGTCGGGGCCGCTTCCAGACACCTTCGACGCCGCCGAGTCGGCGATTTCCAGCACGCGCTCCGTGGCATCAGGACGGCGGTTGAGTACCAGGTCTTCCACCCGGCGCAGCAGTTCCGGCTCGATCTCGTCATACACCGCCA